>NZ_CAPAEZ010000136.1:0-1007 GCF_948576815.1 uncultured Allobaculum sp. | reverse complement strand
AAACTAGAAAGGCAAGGCACTGCTCACTTGTGAAGCTTAAGTGAACAGCATTGGGGAAAGACAGATAAAAAATCGATAGAGGAAAAGACTATGAAGCCAATTGAACTGAATCCAGATCGGACAATCCTGCTGATTATTGATATGCAGAAAGGATTTGTGGATGCCGACTCTCCATTTTGCGTAGCGATGGCCAGATCAACGATTCCCGCGCTGGCGGCGACCGTAGAAGAAGCGAGAAATGCTGGCGTGACGATCGCCTGGGTATGCCGTCTGCATGCGAAAGACGGCAGTGATCTCGAAGCTTTCCGCAGACAGAAACTGGAAGATCTGGACCAGTGCGATCTGTTCCATCCATCGGGATCGGGTTTTGCGCTTGCTCAGGGACTGTACAGAGCGCCCGAAGATCTCTTTATCCCTAAGACGCGCTACAGTGCTTTTTTTCAGACTACGCTCAAAGAGGAACTGGAACAAAGAGGGATAGAGACTGTGCTGGTGAGCGGAACGCAGACGCCAAACTGCGTACGGGCCACGGCCTTTGACGCCTTTCAGTACGGCTATCGGACGATTCTGCTCGAAAACTGCACTTCGTCGGCAAATCCTCAGGTGCAGAAAGCCAATCTGGACGATCTGGAAAAGGCGGGGATTGAACGGATATCTGATTTTCAGGATTTGTGCTGGAGAGCGGATAAATAAACATAAAGAGAGAGGAAAGTATCGGATTCAGATTGCATAGGCAAACGGGTCAAAAGTGCTCGTGAAAAATATTAGAAAAATCGCATACAAATTGCTTGCATCGAATGTTAGCGCGTGGTATTCTAATTGAGCGCTGAGGGAAATCGCTTCTCTCAGTCGTCAAATCACCTTTAGATATCGAAGAAAACAGCTTAAGTGAAAATCATGAAGAAATTCACAAATAGCTGTTGACAGAGATTTCTGCAGATGATATGATAAGCAAGCCTTGTGAGAGACATCGAGTTTTTCACAAACAGATGGCTCTTTGAAAACTT
>NZ_CAPAEZ010000135.1:0-1013 GCF_948576815.1 uncultured Allobaculum sp. | reverse complement strand
ACTAGAAAGGCAAGGCACTGCTCACTTGTGAAGCTTAAGTGAACAGCATTGGGAAAACGCACAGAGAAAAGGAAGAATTGAATGCGAACGTGTCCAATTTCAGGCGCCCGTCCTCTTTGCGTATTACAATACGTCTGTTCGTTCGCTGCTCGATTGAATGGTCCAGAATAAGGAAGAGAATTCTTTTCAGGCGCAAAGGAAAAGCGTTCAGCCTTCTTCTGGTATTTCGCTCTCTGGTGCACGAACGGCGTGCAGTCATGAAAATCCGGCTTTCTTCTGCGTATAAAAAGGAGAAAACGAAAATGTCTGATCGTTCAAAAACGAGTGTCCGCAAGGACAGCAAATTTACCACCCGAAGCATCGCCTACATGGCCATGTATCTGGCGCTGTTTTTTGTTCTCGACTACCTGAGCAATACCCTGCCGCTCTTCCGTATGCCGCAGGGCGGAACGCTCGGTCTGGGAACTATCGCGCTTCTTCTGGCCAGCTATCATCTCGGCTGGCAGCTTGGTCTGATTACCGCCATGCTTTCGGTTCTGATTCAGTTTGTTACCGGACAGATGTATATTCTGGGCTTTACACAGTTTCTGCTCGATTATTTCATCGCCTTTTCCGTGTACGGCATCGCATGCCTGTTCCCAAACTGGAAGTACTTTTATTCCGGTGTGCTGATCACCAACCTGATCCGCTTTCTGTCCTCGACCATTTCCGGCGTTGTCTTCTACGGCGTTACCTGGTGGGGATCCATCGTCTATCAGTCTTCCTATATGATTCCGACCCTGATCGTCGATCTGATTCTCGTTCCGCTGCTCGTTCGCGCGCTGTCCAAACGAGTTTCCTTCCACGTTTAGAAAAACGGTATCGGCAGACCCGGCGTTTCAAACTTACCCATGGTCTGCAGACAGCCAGGACGGATCTTCCCGATCCGTTCTGGCCTTTTTCTTTGTTCGATGCAGAAGGCAATGCTGTTCACTTAAGCTTCACAAGCTCACTTACAAATCAGGTTAGTTCCT
>NZ_CAPAEZ010000134.1:0-1103 GCF_948576815.1 uncultured Allobaculum sp. | reverse complement strand
AGCTGCTTGCGGTCGCAGAGTATCATGTTGTTAGACAGGGCGTTCAAGCCGTAGTACAAAGCCGCGCCCGTCTGGAAAAGCTCCTGTGTGATAAAGGGGATAAAGATAGCGGTGCTTGACGTGGTAAGCCCTCTTTGAATGGGGATAAGGTTCTCCCCAAGCGGTACAGAGGACATAAGCCCCGCTTCCTGTTGGTAGTCAAGGCGGGTTAAGGCGCAGTTGTTCTTCTGTGCAATGCCCGCCGCCGCGAATACGTCATTTTCCAGTTTCCTTTTTGTGTCTGCCATGTTCACCACAAGGAACGTCAAGAGGAACATTCTTTCATTCCGGCTCTGCAAGTCCTGTAAGAGGTTCTTCGCTTCGCTGCCGAACGTGGCAAGGTCGGACGGGATTATATCCATGTCATAGCCGCTGCGTACCGCTTTTTTCTGTTCCTCGATTTTCATTTTGTCAAGGTCGGTGATTTTCCGCTTGATTGTCTTTATGGCTTCGGTCTGGTCGATACTGTGGATATGCAGATTGACGATAACGCCCGTTTCCAAGTCCAGAATATCCGATAAGATACGGTCGTTTAATTCCGGCGCAAGGATTTCAAGGAATGAAACCGCGCCGATTTTGCGCCCCATGCGGAAATAACGCCCCTCGCCAAAACGGAAAGAGGACGGGGCGATAAAGTCCTTTGTGGAAAGCCCGGACGGGGCAAGCCATGAAAAATCAAAGGAAAACTGCCCGCCCTCCGGGTGGAAAATGCCATGCAGCATTTTAAGGCGTTCATAGCCTGTCATGGGGCGGGCAGCTACGCCCAAGAGCTTAAAGTTGTTCAGCACGTCCGTTTCGATACGGGCAAGGCGGGATTTCGCCGCGCCCAGACTGTCGGCTTCAATGGCAAAGGTGATATATTTTGCTTTGACAAGCCCGTTGTTGCCCTTTGCAAGCTGGTTTTTCAGCATATCCCGGTATTCTGTGCGGATAGAATTGAAAGCGTCCTCCTGTGCCGGGATATTGACCGCCTTTTCCGCTTCGCCCCGCTGCGTCCCCTGATTGATGAAAGAGAGCTGCACCGAAACGGAAGCGTCAAAGTAGTTGAGGAAGTCGCACCAGTT
>NZ_CAPAEZ010000133.1:0-1130 GCF_948576815.1 uncultured Allobaculum sp. | reverse complement strand
TACTTCTTATGACCCGTATTCTTTCTTCTTTATTTTACATCAGCAGTATGCGGAAAACAAGTGAAGAATTCAATTCGGAAACCATGATAAAAAATGTCTGGACGTTGTGCAAAGAAGAAGCCGTAGTGGATGAATTGCCTTATTGGGAGACCATCAACCGGTATCTGGAAAAACTGGAGCCGGAAAACCTGCAGGATGTGGTCAACCGCCTGTGCCGCAGATTGCTGCGCAGCCGGGTATTTGAAGACATGCGTATCAGGGGAAAATACTGGCAGGTTATTATAGACGGGACGCAGCTTTGCAGCAGCCGCGGAGAATTGGACGGGAAGAGCCTGCACCGGATCCATAACAAAGGGACGGAAAAGGAGTGCCAGGAAAACTATTATTATGTGTTGGAGGCGAAACTGGTGCTGCACCCGAAAATCCTCATCAGTATCCAAACGGAATTCGTAGACAATGAAGACGGGAAAGAGATGAAGAAGCAGGATTGTGAGAGGAAAGCGTGCTGGCGTTTGATGGAGAAGCTGAAAAAAGCATTTCCAAGGCTGCCAATCTGCCTGTGCGGTGACAGCCTGTATGCCTGTGAAGGTTTTTTTAAGAGATGCAAGGGAAAGAACTGGAAATATATTCTGCGCTATAAGGAAGGGAGTATCCCTACGATTGGAACGGAATACCGGAAATTGAAGGGAATAGAAAAGAATTATCAGGAGCGCAAAAGCGGGACAGGGAAGGAATGGTATGATTACGTAACAAAGATAGATTATAAAGGATATAAGGTGAATCTGGCAGAATATGGGGAGTATCGAGAACAAATCTGTAAAAAGGGGAAGAAAAAGGGAATGGCAGAAATCATCCAAAAAGAATTCTGGTTTCTGACGGATCTGCCTGTCACCCGAAAAAATGTGGCCAATCTGACGGAGAGGGGAAGAATGCGCTGGAGAATTGAAAATGAGGGCTTCAATGCACAGAAGAAGCATGGCTACTATCTGGAGCATCTGTACAGCAGGAATTACCAAGCGTTAAAAAATCATTATTATTTGATTCAGATAGGGCATATGATCGGACAGTTTCTGGAGGCATGGGAACGGATATGGAAGAAAGTAAAGCAGAGTATGGAACAGAAACATAAG
>NZ_CAPAEZ010000132.1:0-1169 GCF_948576815.1 uncultured Allobaculum sp. | reverse complement strand
GCTCGACCGTCAGGACGAACTGCTGCTCTCCTTGCAGCCGTCCGGCAAAGCCCCGAACCCGATGGAACGTATCAGGATGTTCGACAACCAAGACCTCTGTATGCTGCTCCAGATCAGCAAGCGTACCCTGCAACGCTACCGCAGTATCGGCGCGTTGCCGTACAAGACGCTCGGCAAAAAGACCTATTACAGCGAGGAGGACGTGCTGACGTTCCTTTCCGGACACGTAAAGGACTTCAAAAAAGAAGATATAGCCTTCTACAAGGCTCGTATCCATAATTTCTTTCAAAAATAACCCATTAAAACATTTTTCAAATGGCAAAGAAAACAACTGAAAAGGACGTGCTGATAGTCCGTGACGAGAAGACGGGCGAGATCAGCGTGGTAGCCGGGCTGGATGCCGACGGTTCCCCCAAGCGCACCCCCGCGAAAGCGGAGAATGCGCAGAGTTTCCTGCAATTCGACCGCCACGGCGATATGCTGGACAACTTCTTCAAAAACTTCTTCCGGCAGTGTAAGGAACCCAGCCGCTTCGGTTTCTACCGTGTCGCGGCAGACCAAGCCGACAAACTGCTGGAGGTGATGAAAGACCTGCTGAAAGACCCCGAAGCCAACAAGGAACTGCTTGCGCCCCACAAGGTGGACACTTCCGGCTACGAAAAGCAGGTGAAGGAAGAACAGACCGCCGGAAAGACGGAGCAGACGGAACAAAAGCAGGAAGAAATGGAAAAGAAACAGGAAAGCCCGCAACAACAGACGCAAGGCAGACGGGGCTACCAGCCCATTGACGAGAGCAAAATCAACTGGCAGGAGCTGGAAGAGAAATGGGGCGTGAAACGTGCCGACCTTGAAAAGTCCGGCGACCTTACCAAGATGCTCAACTACGGCAAGTCCGACTTGGTGAAAGTGTCGCCCAAGTTCGGCGGCGAGGCTTTCGAGCTGGATGCCCGCCTCTCCTTCAAGAAGGACAGCGAGGGCAATGTCAGCCTCGTGCCGCACTTCATCCGCAAGGAACAGAAACTTGACGAGTACAAGGAACATAAGTTCTCCGACGAAGACCGTAAAAACCTGCGTGAAACGGGCAACCTCGGCAGGGTCGTGGACATCGTGGACAAGGAAACGGGTGAAATCATCCCCTCGTTCATCAGCATAGACCGCAAGACGAATGA
>NZ_CAPAEZ010000131.1:0-1317 GCF_948576815.1 uncultured Allobaculum sp. | reverse complement strand
AAAACTAGAAAGGCAAGGCACTGCTCACTTGTGAAGCTTAAGTGAACAGCATTGATATTTCCTCGAAGACAAAAAAGAAACGCCGAACCCGAACTAATGCTGCTTTTGAGAAATGGAGACCTCAGAGTATGCCGCTCCCGGTAAGCCGCTGATCATTTTCGACATCTTTTTTATCTTTTTGCGATACTCCGATTATTCATTCATTATTAATGGTATTTTAAATCTGTAATCCCTGTTGGCTGATCCAAAGCGGCCGAACGGTTTGGCAAACAGGACAAAGGAGAAGATTATGAAATTCAAACGTACAGCTGCGCTCCTTTGCGCGGCTCTTCTTCTGGCTGGCTGTTCTTCTTCCGATTCCAAACCGGAGAAAGACAGCACAAGCGGAGGACAGAGTGAAGCAACGTCCGTCGCACAAACAGAAGAAAAGAAAGAAAAAGAAGAGGAAGGTTTTAAAGAAACCGTTATTTACGATCAGGACGGTCTCAAGGTCACCGCAACCGGCATGGAAAAAGGCTTTCTGGGCGAAGAAGTAAAGATGGTCTTTGAAAACAATTCGGATAAGAACTGGACCGTTCAGGCCAGAAACACTTCGGTTAACGGCGCTATGATCGATCCATCCATGTCCATCGAAGTGGCTCCCGGCAAGACTGGCAAAGGCGAAATGACTTTCCTTTCAAGCATGCTGGAAGATCAGGGCATCGATAAAATCCACACCATTGAATTCAACCTGCACTTCTTCAACAGCGATGACTTCATGGACAGCGTAGATTCCGATCTGATCACTCTGAAAACCGGAGAAGAAGAATCCGAAACTGATGCACCGGAAGGTACCGTTCTTGTAGACCAGAATGGAATCAAGATCATTTCTCTGGATGAAGTGGAATACGATGAATTTTTCGGAGCTGATCTTATGGTCTATATCGAGAATAATTCAGAAATCCCTAGGACTGTTCAGGCCAGAGACTGTTCCATCAACGGCTATATGGTAGATCCAATCTTCTCGTCGGATGTTATACCTGGTAAAAAGGTACGAGAGGGCATTACCATCATGTCTTCCGACCTTGAAGACAACGACATCGATAAAATCTCAGAAGTTGAACTGACATTCCATATTTTTAACTCAGATGACTTGATGGATTCCTTTGACGTCGGTCCTGTCACTCTGAATTACTAATCCAAAACGATCTGCAGGCAGCTGCAGTTCATAAACGCTGAATATGAAAAAAATCCCCGAAGAATATCGGATTTCTCCTTTATCTTTCGGGGATTTCATTTTGTCTGGCAGCTTCCTATCTTTGCCTTGCGGCTATTGTC
>NZ_CAPAEZ010000130.1:0-1396 GCF_948576815.1 uncultured Allobaculum sp. | reverse complement strand
GTGGTCGTCCACGCAAAAATCCGACCGTATAGTTTAGCTGATTGGGAAAGTTCTACTTAACTTAAAACGAATTTTCACGCTCTATCCATAGACCTTTTCCGGCTGAAAGAGCATCTTGATGCCCTTCCACAGCCATTTCACAATCCAGGAAAGAATAAAGGAAAGCACAAAGAGAATCGCCTCCATGCAAAGGGTATAGAGCAGACTGAAAGCGAAACCGTTGCTTTTCAAAATCAGATTTTGCAGAGACTGAGTAAATCCTACGCTGGTCAGAATGCGCAAAATGGGAAAGTGAACAATATAGATCAGAAAAGAATACGAAGCGGCTGCACAGATCATCGATTCTGCACCCGCTTCAACCGCTTTTTTAGCGCCTTTTCTGGGGCGAATGGCTGCCAGACCAAAAATCAGAATGAGTGCCGAGGCCAGCATGCCCCAGGCGGAATACCAGTACAGCGCGCTCGCATCGCCCGGATCTGCCGCAAAATGTTTCATCTGGACCCTGGCCCGCGCCAGATTCAGGAAAACGAAACCGGCCAGTGCCGCAGCGGCAGTGATCCAGCCGTGAAAGTGTTTTCGATTTCGATACAGAATATGTCCCCAGATCACTTCGATGGAAGCCGGAATGGCTGCTCGGAACAGATAGTGAGAAAAGCCGGCGAGATGGTTGGACGTCAGATCGTTCACAATAAAGAACCCTAACGTAGCAGCCATAAAAAGAATGGTGGCGACTCGGGATCGATCCAGCCCGTCCGCAATCCATTTCAAAACCGGAAAGAACAGAAAGACGAGCAGATTGACGTACAAATACCACAGATGATCCATGCCGATTACACCGTTTCGCCATTGCAGAAAATCATTCAATACCGCCGGAATATCCGAAGGGACAAATCCGGGCAGGGGCAGACTGTTCATCGCAATGCCGAGCAGACTCGCCAGAACGAGCGGAATAAAAATCCGGGTAAACCCTCGCTTGAGCGTTTTGCCATACGTACTGGAAAACAGAAAACAGCCGATGACCATCCAGAAAATACCAACGCCATCCGCTGCCAGGCAGGCAATAAAGACACGGCCAAAAGCCGGTTCGCCGTTAATGATCACTGGCGGATACGAATGACAGAGCAGAACGATCAGACAGGCGATCAGCCGAACCAGTTCTACGCGGGCATCTCGGCCCCTTTTCTTTTTTGGCCTGGATCGAGTCAGAGCCATTGTAGTGGATTGTGTCATTTTTAAACCTCCTGCAAATCGTAAACGATCGGCTTTATTGTAACGGACTGAGCAGACAATTGACGAATTCTTAAAAATCGGGCATTTCAAATAGTCGAACGCAAAAGATCCTCGTAAGCGTCAAATAAAAGACGGGTATTTTCTCGACCGCCTCCTTGGGATAATT
>NZ_CAPAEZ010000129.1:0-1488 GCF_948576815.1 uncultured Allobaculum sp. | reverse complement strand
GGAGACGAGCGTGCCAGACAGCGCAAATCGTAATAGTTGCGGATGACTGTCTGTGGTAGATGCGGCAGGTGTATGGAATGAAAGATGTATGACCTTACCCGGGGAGGTCCTGCCAGCGAGAGGAATCATCAAACCATGATGACCCCCTTCCCGCAGTAATAACGAATGGCAGGAAGTCAGCCGAGGCCATAGTAGCGAAGAAGTCCCTGTAATGGGGATGGAGTGAAGGGCCGAACGTACAATTTACTGCAAATATCAGGAATGCGTCCTGCACAACAAACCGACAAAGGACAAACCCAGAGAGCCCCTGAAGATGAGTAAGGAAGGGCAGTGCGGGAACACGTGAAAGAAAGGAGCAGCCATGAACCAGACCAGACTGATACAGCCGGAAGACCTGAGCACTCAGGAAATCTTCTCCATGGAGAACCTGACCAATGCGTGCAGACAGGTACGACGAAACAACGGAGCGGCGGGAGTAGATGGGGTCAAAGCCAGAGAACTCCCTGCCTGCCCCGGAGAGTATTGGGAGCGGCTGCGGGAACAGATACTGGACCGCAGCTATAAACCACTGCCAGCCAAAAGGACCGATATCCCGAAACCGGATGGGAGCATGCGGGGGCTCAATGTCCCGGCTGCCAGAGACAGAGTCGTGCAGGCCTGTCTGGCAAACTATCTGGATTACAGGAAGGACTTCGAGATGAGCAACAGCTCATACGGGTTCAGGAAGAACAGGAGATGTGAACAGGCGATACTGAAAGGCCTCGAGTTCATGAACGACGGGTATGACTGGATCGTCGACATCGACCTGAGGAAATTCTTCGATACGGTAGACCAGGACAGACTGATCCGCCTGATAGACAACCTGTTCCATAACAGGGACGTCACGTCGCTGACAAGGAAGTTCGTCAGAGCTGGAGTCATGATAGACGGAAGGCTTGTCAGGACAGAAAGAGGCATCCCGCAGGGAGGGCCGCTTTCGCCGGTACTGGCCAACATCTATCTGGACCAGGCAGACAAGGAACTGGAAAGCAGAGGGCTGAGATTCACGAGATACGCAGACGATATGCTCATCTATGTGAAGTCGGAAGCCGCCGCCAACAGGGTGATGAAGTCATTCAGCAATTATCTGGAAAAGAAGCTGAAGCTGGAAGTGAATGCTTCAAAATCGAAAGTGGCCAGACCGGATGAAGTGAAATATCTGGGGTTTGGCTTCAAAAGGAACAAAAGGGAATGGAAGGCGATACCGCATGAGAAGTCCATTCATGAGTTCGAGCAGAAGATAATGAAGCTGACAAAACGGAACTGGAGCGTATCTCTTGAGGAGAGGATTGAAAAAATCAATCAGGTCATCAGGGGATGGAGCAATTATTTCAGGTGTGCATGGCTGTATAAAGAAACGGTGCGCAAACTGGACAGCAAGCTCCGGAGAAGAATCAGGGCCATCATCTGGAAGCAGTGGAAAAGCATCAGGAAAAAAGAAGAGAGCCT
>NZ_CAPAEZ010000128.1:0-1500 GCF_948576815.1 uncultured Allobaculum sp. | reverse complement strand
AAGAGCGAAAAGGCAGCCGCGCTTGAGATGATGGCCAATATGGAACCTCTGTTCACTATGGATTATCCGGAACCGAAACAGGAAGAACGTACAGGGACAGTCAAGGCGCATGAGCGCCGCCGCTGTCCGAACCGTACGGACGACCTGGACTCCCTTCCGCATGAAAAAGTGGTGATCGAAGCGACCGAAGAAGAAAAGAAATGTCCATATTGCGGAGAAGAAATGATCAAGGTGGGCGAAGAGAAAGCGCACACGATCGTAAAGGTCCTCCCTGCGCAGATCATCATCGAAGACATTTATACAGAAACCTACGCCTGCCCTGCCTGCATGAATGACGGGGAAGGCGTTCTTTATAAGACAGACGCGCCGGCCGCTTTGATCCCCGGTTCTTTTGCGAGCGCGCAGGCCCTGGCCTATGTGGCCAACGAACGGTTTGTCAAAGGCGTGACCTATTACCGGCAGGAAAAGGAATGGAAGAGCTGGAAGCTTCCTGTGAGCCGAAGAACGATGTCCAACTGGGTGATGCTGGGATCGGAGAGTTATTTCGAACCGCTGATCGAACGGATGAAAAGTCACCTGCTGAAAGAGGAGTATATACACTGCGACGAAACGACCATCCAGGTCATGAAGGAAGAGGGGCGCAGGAATACGAACAAGTCGTATATGTGGGTGTACAGTTCGATACAGGAAAGCGAACATCCGATGCGGCTGTTCGACTATCAGCCCGGAAGAGGCGGAAAGTATGCCGCCGATTATCTGGAAGGATTCGCAGGGATATTGATCACAGACGACTATGCCGGATACAATCAGGTCGATCATGACGAAAGAGCACTGTGCTGGGCTCATGCCAGAAGGTACTTTGTAGATGCTCTGGAAGGCCTGAAGGAAGCAGCAGGATCCGTGTCAGTGAAGATACTTACACAGATCATGAAGATCTTCCGTATCGAAGCGAAGCTTCAGAAACTGAAGCCAAAAGAACGAAAAGAAGAAAGGATGCTGCGCGAAGGAGGGCTCGTGGAGCAGGTTTTCGTGTGCGCAAAAACAGCCCTGGCCACAGAAGGCTGGACAACCCAAAAGGAAAAACAGGCCCTGAATTATCTGGTAGATAACGAAGAAGGACTGAAGATTTATCTAAAAGACGGCAATGTACCGATGACCAATTCGTTATCGGAAAGAACGATCCGAAGCTTCGCGATCGGACGGCGCAACTGGCTGTTCTCGGGAAGTCCGAGAGGAGCCCGAAGCTGCGGCGTACTGTATTCGGTCGTAGAAAGTGCGAAAGCCAACGGACTGGTACCGTACAAATACATACTGTACGTGTTGGAAAAACTGAGGGGAAAGATCGGGCAGCTGAGTGACGAGATCCTTGATCAGATGATGCCGTGGAATGCAGAAGTCAAAGAACAATGCGTATAACCCGAAAGAAAAAGGGCCCCTGCTTGCGAGAAGTATCTCACAGACAGGGGCCTTTAACTATACGCGGTTCTTTTTCCCGCTTAC
>NZ_CAPAEZ010000127.1:0-1676 GCF_948576815.1 uncultured Allobaculum sp. | reverse complement strand
AAGAAAACTGTCATCACTCAATAAATAGCGAGACCCCAGAACATGAAAATCGGGGTCTCTTTTTTGAATGTGCCGATTCGTTTATACTAAAGCCAGCAGAGGATCATGAACACGTGTTCCTACCCAGTAGAAATACCTTAGGTATTCAAACTGTTAAGAAAACTGTCGTGTCTGATCTTATGAACCCCTAAATATACCTACGAGGACGAAGAATAAAATATCACGGACATTTCAAATGTATCGAAACCGGTGATCAGACTGATCCGCTGCCTATCTTTTTAAGGAGGTATTGCTATGGCGAAAGTTAAACCGATGGATGTCACACTTCCGATCGCATGCGGTGTCGATGTCCACAAACGTTTTATTGTCGCTGTCGTATGCGACGCATCTGATCCTCTTCATCCGGCTTATTTCAAAAAACGTTTTTCTACTTTTACCAACGATCTGATCCGTTTCGATCACTGGCTGCTGGAACATGGCTGCCGTCATGTCTGCATGGAGTCCACAGGCAAATACTGGATTCCTGTCTTCAATGTTCTCGAATCCGATATGGAAGAAGTCCGTATCGTGAATCCCAAATGGGTGAAAGCTGTTCGGGACGAAAAAGACGATGATAAAGATGCCATGTGGATCGTCAACAAGTATCGTCATGGCGAAACGAAGAAAAGCTTTATTCCAGACTGGACGATCCGAAAATTAAGAGAACTGACGCGTCTAAGAATAAAATATGTGCAGCAGTGCACGCAGGAGAAGAACCGTCTCATCAATTCGCTCACATGCCGGAACTATAAGCTGGATATGGTTTTCTCAAGCGTTTTTTCAAAAAGCGCACAAAAGATCATCGATCTGCTGATTGGTGAGGATCCCTATACAAAAGAAGATATTCTCTGCTGCGTCGACAGCCGATGCCGTGCTTCGCAGGAAGATATACTGGAAGCATGCAATGGTTTTGAATTTGACGCGGTCGAAAAGAAAATCATTGCCCATACACGTCAGCATCTCCAGTTCCTTGAAGAACAGATCAGGACACTGGATGAAGAGATCGACATGCTGGCGGCCCAATATAAAAAAGAGATCGATCTTCTGATGAGCGTTCCGGGTATAGGAAGAATGTCAGCTATAAAGATCATTGCGGAAATAGGAAACAATATGGATCCGTTCTATACAGCCGACAAGCTGACACGATGGGCCGGACTTGTACCAGGACGAAATGAATCAGCTGGAAAGAAGAACAGCCGGCATATTACAAAGGGAGGGAAATATCTCAAACCGGTTCTCGTGGAGTGTGCGTGGGCAGCTATCAAGGCGCAGAATCCGTATTATCGGTACAAGTTCAACGGAATTGCAGGAAGACAAGGAAAAAAAAGGGCCATCATCGCGATTGCCAGGAAAATACTTGTCAGTATCTGGTCAATGTTGAAAGATGGCGCAGAATGGCATCCAAAAGATATGGATGACAATGGAAGACCGCGCGAACTGAGCCTTCGCAAAGCCAAGAGAAACTTTAAAACGGTCATCCGGGATCTACTGGATCTCGGCAAGACAAAAGAAGAAATCGCAATAGATCTTGTGACTATTATAAACCAAAGTTAGCATGATGTAACGGGGGAAAGGGGGAAGTTTAGCCAAAATAGCATTTTAGCCAAAAATGATTTACAGAATAAGGAAGGCATGCG
>NZ_CAPAEZ010000126.1:0-1681 GCF_948576815.1 uncultured Allobaculum sp. | reverse complement strand
GGGCTACAGCCCTTTTCTTTATGCTCATTAAATGAAATAAGACTGTCTTTCCGCTGCCAGACCTTCGTTCACCTTCTTTCACTGACGATGGGGGAAAACTTTTGCACACGAAAGCTCAGACTGACCTTTTGACAGCCAATTGTATTGCTTAAAACAGTTCGTTTCTAGTTCAGATGGCTGGATCTTTCCTTCATCTGTGACTTCCTGTTGCAGTAGTGACGGATATTATGTCCTGCTGCCACCATCCAAAGCTCGAATTCTACCCCGTCTTTACCCCGTCTTCGTAATCTCGTGTACGAATAGTCTTCTTTAAGCTGACCAAAGGTCCCTTCGCTCTGGATGCTTCTCTGGATCATCAGCTCCTGTCCTCTTTCTGTAGCCATGTTTTCCCTGACGATCCCCTTCTGCCTCTCCAGGTCATGGCAGATATTCATAGTCCGTCCTTTCCTGGATCTGGTGCACTCCCTGCACAGCGGACAGCCCTGGCAATGCTCACTACGATACAGGTGGTTTGTACGGGGATACAGGCCCTTATTTGACTGTGTCACTTTCTCCAGTTTCATTGGATGGCCTGCAGGACATACAGGAGTTCCATCTTCCTGCTTTCCAAATGCATAGGACTTAAAGCGGTCTGCTTTCCTGATGTGACTTTCCTTTTCCTGAAGGTTGTATTTCATCATCAGTTCGATCCCGTGCTCCTCACAGTAACAGTAGTTATCATAACTGCCATATCCCGCATCCGCCGGGACCCGCTGTGGATAGACTCCATACTTCTGTCTGTACCTCTCCACTGTCGGGATGAAGTCTTTGGAATCACTTGGACTGGATGTGACCTGCAGGATGCGGATATAGCCATCACTTACTCCTGCCTGTACGTTGTATCCCGGCTTGAATACACCAGTGTGATTGTAGTAGTCGTATTTCATGTGCATGAAGGTCGCATCCGTATCGGTCTTGGAGAAACTGTTGCGACCGCCAGCTGTTTCTGTATAGGCTTCATATTTCTGCAGCTTCACACTCAGCTCCCTGAACTGGTCATGCATCCTCTGAAGTTCTGACTTTCTATGGCCTCTTCCTGCCACGTAGACGATCTTCTCATCTTCTGCAGTATCGATAAAAACCTGGTCCAGGGTCATGAGATGATCCATATCAAGTTCCTGAAGGATGCTTATGGCTGCACTCCGTTCACCATATCCATGGGCAGTCAGCCATTTCTTGAACTGTTTCAGGAGCTCCATCATCTTTTTCCTGGCGGAAGTCTGGTACTTGCGGGTAGACTTCATCCATACAAATGTCATCTTATTGGCGTTGGCTTCCAGTTTGGTGCCATCCAGGAAGAGGGTATCTGTATCCACGGAGTCGTGCAGTTCAATATAATGGTTCAGTTCAATGAAGATCTGCTCCATACAGGGCTTGAGAGCTGAATTGAAGAAGCGATGATAAGTCTGGTGGGAAGGATAAACCCCGTTGAGGAGAAACCGGAACCGCATATCATAGCGGCTGAGATCCTCCAGTTCTCTGAGGGATGAGAAGCCAAAAACAGTCATCGCAAGAAGAGAGGTCTCCAGTAGCTGATAAGCCGGAAACTGGGTGGAATTCCAGGAAGTTAGAGAAGGAAATCGGGAAAGATCCAGGAAGGACTCGACGAAGTCACGGATGATCCGAGAAGGATCGGAAGCCG
>NZ_CAPAEZ010000125.1:0-1844 GCF_948576815.1 uncultured Allobaculum sp. | reverse complement strand
TTGTCGATCGGATAGTTCCCATCCTCCAGATAAAGGGCCAGCGAGTCTTTCCTTTTCAGGAAGTAGTTTGCTCCCTTTACTGCTTTCGAACCACTATCAAAACTCCGGGCGATCCGCTCCATTCCTGCGATCACCTGGTCAAAAAGCGGTTTAGACTCTTTCTGCCTCAGTTCGTATACTTCTTCCCGACTCAGTTTCTTCTTTTTCGCTCTGCTCTCCACCTCATAAAGCCTGTTGATGTTCCCAAGTGGCTCCAACAGGATCCCCAGTGCCGGATTCTCCCTGATATGTTTCAGTTTCATTTCTGTATCGTCTGGCAGATTCTTGAATGTCTGGTAGTCTGCACGGATCTTCACCGCATCATACAGATGCCGCCTCGCATGGGCCATACAACTCAGATGGATGGCTGCTGTGTAATTATCGTAGCCTTCGAATCCGTCTGACATCAGGGCCTTTTCGAATCCTTCTCCCAGGAATTCCCATACGAACTTCTGGGCCCTGCTCTTCTTGAACTGATATATGACCATCTGTCTGGCTTCATGCTCTGCGCTGACCCCGACGATCATGTAACAGTTCGTCCGATCCTGATCCCGACTCACTTCCAGGCATTTCAGTACGGTCTCATCCATATGGACCACATCACATTCCCTGAAATCCTGTATCATCCTGTCCACCAGAGCTTCTCCATAGATCTGGGAAGAACGGATCATCCAGCTGGCCATGATACTCCTGCTGAGGTTGAATCCTCTTCGCTGCCAGTCTTGTTCCTGTCTGTAAAGAGGCAGTCCCATGACTGTTTTCTGGGCTATGATGTGGGACACAAGAGAAGGCGAAGACATCGTATTCTCCAGAAGCGGTGCTTCTTTGCGGGCAGCCGGGATCATCACAGGCTTTCCATCCTCATCTTCACAACCTTTGGGGCAGACATAATTATGATCCACTTCCACTTCGACATAGAGGCGCTGCGGAACGTATTTGATGGTCCGGTGTACAGTCGGTTTCAGCTCCTTCATGGCTGTGCCACATACAGGGCACACCGGGTCCTTGCCTGCATCCGGATACACATCGATGATCTTTTCAGGAAGCGCCTTTGCTTTCTCCTTCATGGATCTGCGCTTTTTGGGGGACGCCGGTCTCTCTTTGCTCACAGTTTCCAGGACAGCTGATTCATCCAGGTCTTCGGGAGAAGACGTGGATGCGATCTCTTCCGCCTCGTTGAACAGGGATATGAAAAGCTGCTCGCTTTTGGAAGCGAAGCGGTCCATGGCCGCCTTCCTGTTGATCTGGTCTTTCAGGAACAGGTTGTCGGCCAGGAAGAGAGCGGCATCGACCAGGTCATCATGATCCAGAGATTCGAGGCTTTCTTTCATGGATTTGCGGGTGTAGTTTTCGAAGTCAAAAGAAGATAAGAAGTCCATGGCAAAAGTATAGGATAAAGAGGAAAAGGGGCAAACTGATATGCCTTAAATAATTATTATGCTCACAGTTTCAAAAGTGATTCATTTGATATGACTGAAAACTGCAGGAGAGAGCAGGAGGTCTGTCTAGATATATTGTGGTTTCACAGGCCTGAAAGCCCGTTTCTGGTTTATGTCCAGTCCTTCCAGGAGCCAGTCCAGCTGTTGTTGGGAGATCTCCAGGAAAGGATCCAGGGAGTTCATCCGCCATTTGAAAGTGCCTTTGCTCAGCTGCTTGTGAAGGAGCCAGAATCCTGTACCGTCATAATGGAGAAGTTTGAGCTTGTTGTGTCGTTTGTTGGTGAAGACGAACATTGCGTTCTGGAAAGGATCCGTGTTCAGGATCGACTGGACGTATGTACCCAGTCCATCTATGCCCTTGCGAAA
>NZ_CAPAEZ010000124.1:0-2002 GCF_948576815.1 uncultured Allobaculum sp. | reverse complement strand
CCAGGCCTCATAGAAATCGGGAATCATGGTCGAACCTCATCATCCAGCAGGTCCATCAGCTGCCGGAGTTTTCTTTCTGCCTCTCCGACGCTTTCCACCAGCTGGTAAGCTCTGTCCGATGCGAACTCAGCCCGCGAGGCCGCGTCATCTGCTGCGTTGACCGCATCTTTGAGGTCTTTTTTTGCTTTGTTGAGCTGTTCCGCCATCCCCTTGACAGCCTGGATGACGCTTTCTTTTTTGTTCTCAGTCATCGCCAAACTCCTTCATGAATTTCTTGCGGTTGATGTAGTATTGGTAATTTCTGCCCCGGCCTTTCCATGCCATGCCCCATGGCATGTCTTTTCTCTGCAGCAGGATCCTCAAGGCCTGATCAGAGATTCCCATGATGTACGCTGCTTCACAGACACTCATGGCTTTGCTGTTTCCAAACAAGTCTTTTATTGGTCGTGTCATTTCCCTTCCTCTTTCTTTCTGTCTCTTTCTGCCTTCCAGGCCTCGAATCCCTCAAGGTTGACCGGATCCGAGAAGAACATCGCCAGCTTCTGGGGTGTGATGGCCCTTGCCAGCGAGTTGATGGTTGCGTTATCCAGTGTCATTCGGACTCCTTTTCCCATTTCAGGCAGGCCATGATTGGATAGGCCTCCTCTAAGACTTGCAGCCTCCATCGTCCGTAGCTGCTGATGATTCCCATTGCTGCCTTTTTGCGAAGCCTTTCGATTTGCTGGATGCACCCTTTCAGAGTCCGTGCTCCCAGTCCTGCGGCTTTCAGCACAGGCTCCGGGTTGGAGCAGGCGATGATTTTCAGTGTGTCCTGGTTCACCTTGTGGTTCGTGCCGGGGATCTCTTCGCAAAGCGGCAGGTATCCTGGCATGTCATCCATTGGGATGTTCCAGACTCCGAACCCGTACGGGATAGAATCGACGATCTGGAAGTTGTGTTTCATGGTGTTTCCTTTCTGATATGCTTCCCCTGAGAAAGGGGGTGAAAAAATGGAACTTAATCACGATCTCGTACGCGAAATGCTGCTCTATATTGAACGAGAATTTGCTTTCAATGATTTAAGGATGGCTTCATCTATACAGATATCCGGATATGATCGAGGCGCCATCCTCTATACAGCCAGACAATTGCTGGATGCCGGGTTCATCAAAGGAAAGGCGTATGGTTACGACAATATTCCAGATACTTCAATATCTTCGCTGACCTGGATCGGTCATGAATATCTTGATAACATTCGCGAGCCTGAAGTCTGGTCTAAAAGCAAATCGATCGCCAATAGAGTTGGATCGGTGTCCTTGAAATACATGAGTGATATTGCATCGCAGGTTGTAGCTTCACTCATCGCGAAAGCCATTGCAGGATAACCGTTACAGTCGTCGTTCCATCTTGATTAACGGTTATTGTCTGGCTCTTGATTGGTAGACCGTCCAGCTGCATCCCGTTAAGCCTGCCAAATTCCACACTCTCCAATATCGGAGTTCGTAAATCGTCTAAACCTTGCGGAATATAACGAGTGTCTTTTTGAAGATTCTCATCCTGATCAATAGCCGACGCGATTACCTTGGGCTCCATCCAAGGGATCACTTTTTTGCTTTTCCCCTCAGTTGCCGCTGAGGGTTTTTTCTTTTCGTTCATGACGCCATCAACTCCTCTGAGTTGTCGAACGGTATTCCGTCCCACAGGCCGAGGGTCACATCCAGGTCGAACGGAAGTTCGCACAGTTCCCAGTCTTCGGCGAGCAGGTCATTTGTGCTGAATTCAGCGTGGTCAAGCCAGGCACTGTAGCTGTCTACCGTCTGGAGAGTGCTTCCGTATCCGTTGGTCGGATAGAAGCACTTGGGATAGTATTTCTCTCCATCCCAGAGGTCCGTGTCCCAGTGAGGGCGGCGCATCGCCATGCGCTTTTCGACGGCGGCTTTTGTTGCTTCGATGATGTTCATGTGTGTCTCCTGCAGCCGCTTGATGTTGTACGCAAGGATTTCGGCTGAGTTGTCCATGGTCC
>NZ_CAPAEZ010000123.1:0-2138 GCF_948576815.1 uncultured Allobaculum sp. | reverse complement strand
AGCGTATCTAATATTCAGTCTCGCGTATACCCGTCGATTGTTTGACACTTACCTTGAAACGGAGCCTTTTTCCCGCTGTTCCGGAAAACATCGCCGAGCGGGGCAGATACACCGCAAGATACGCCGTCCGACGCTTTGAGAAAAGGGAAAGCGGGCGTTCTGCAGGCGGCGAGAAATGCTTTCGCTTTTGAAAGATACCGGTTTCATTAAATGAAGACATATTAAAAGATTCTCAACATTGACTAGCCCTCCGTTAAAACTTCAGCCTCGCAATTGAAATGCGATAAGGAAGCATTACAATATGGGGCATGTCACGTAAGAAACTGACCATTCTTCTGGGTACTATTGCCTATATATTCTTTATTCTGGGGTGCATACTGGCGTATGCGGTCCAGTACATCACCCAGGTGATTCAGGTCGAATCCTTTTCCCAGTTCCTGTATACGATGCAGGTGGGCATGGGCGGTGCCAGCAATACCATCGTCCAGATCCTGCAGGGCTTTCTGCTGAATTACGCGCTTTGGATTGTCCTGGGAACGCTGCTGTACGGCTTTCTGCTCCACAGCCAGCTTTCCAGAAAGAACCGCACGCATACCCGCAAAAAGTGGATGGCGTCGAATGCGATCAAGGCGATCAACTGCGGCAGCCTGCTGTGCATGACGGGCTGCGTGGGACTGATGATTTCTCAGCTTCAGAAAGGCTATGAAGCGCTGAAAATTGATCAGTACATCGAAGAACAGAACAAGTTTTCCACGCTCTACGAAAACCATTACGTCAAACCGGAAGCCGACTTGATTCAGGTCCCGGCGAAAAAGAAAAACATCATCTGCATTTATCTGGAGTCGATGGAAGCCACATTTTCCGACAGGGAACACGGCGGCGGATTTGATGCGGATCTGATCCCTAACCTTACCCGGATCGCTAAGGAAAATACCGACTTTTCCGCACAAGGGGATATCTGTCTTAACGGCGGTCAGGTGACCAGCCAGACGTCCTGGACAGTTGCCGGTCTTTGCGCGCAGACGTCCGGAACGCCCCTTGGCATTTCTAACTCGCAGTACAATCACACCTTCTCGGAATCGATGCTCTTTCTTCCGGAAGTCGTCAGTCTTGGCGACATTCTGGAACAGGAAGGCTATACGAACTATTTCATGTGCGGTTCCGAAGCCAGCTATGCGGGACGCGCCAACTACTTCCGCCAGCACGGAAACTATGAAATTTACGATGTACAGACCGCGCGCGACGAAGGCGACATTCCGGAAAACTATGACGAGTGGTGGGGCTTTGAAGATGAAAAGCTGATCCGCTTTGCCAAAGAGAAAATTACAAAACTTGCCGCTCAGGACGAACCGTTTAATTTCACCATGCTTACAGCGGACACCCACTTCAAGGACGGCTATTTGTGCAAGAACTGCCCGGATGATTTTGATGAGCAGTATGAAAACGTCATCCGCTGCTCCGACAAGCGGATCGCGGAATTTGTCGAATGGATCCAGCAGCAGGATTTTTATGACGATACGGTTATCATGATTTCCGGCGACCATCTTTCCATGGACAGCCTGATCAACCAGAGCGTCGGCATCGATTTCCCAAGACGGACCTATTTTACGGTTATCAACGGCGCGCCCTATACGCTCGATCGAACCCGCGATTACTGCACGCTCGATATTTTCCCGACGACGCTCGAAGCGATGGGCTTTACGATTCAGGGTCACAAGCTCGGCCTGGGAACGTCCCTGTACGCGGATGTTCCGACGCTTTGCGAAGAGTTTGGCTTTGATGATCTCAATACGCAGATCGCCTATCGATCCAAACGGTTTGAAGACGAAATTCTCAAAAACGACGGCTATACGCCGGAAGAAGAGGACGACGGCTTCTTGCCCTTCTTCTTCAACCGCGACGATTCGTCGAGTTCGTCCAGTCATCAGACGCCAAGACTTCCTGTATTCGAAGAAGAATAAACAGAAACGAAATGCGAAGCATTCCAGAATGAACGATAAGAGGCACCTTTCCATGGGCGCCTCTTTTGGTATGTCCGCACAGCAGCTGCGCAAAAAGGATTATCTGGACGCTCTCGTCTCTGTGTAAGTGTCAAACAATCGACGGGTATACGCGAGACTGAATATTAGATACGCTAA
>NZ_CAPAEZ010000122.1:0-2284 GCF_948576815.1 uncultured Allobaculum sp. | reverse complement strand
GACATACAATTTACTTATGTATGTCGGAATTTAAAGAGACTTTTTCAGCAGCCTCGCAGCTGGCCATTTTTTTTGCACCTCCAGAACGCAGGACCAATATAAAATCGGATTTATCTTCTCTTACGAGCGGCAGATCCGGTTTTTGTTTAGCACAGAAAACCCAAATGGGTGCGGCGGCCTGAGGGGACCAAAAAAGGACAGAGTGTTCGAAAAAGAGGCAATTGAAAAGGCTGCACGCCATTTGGATCGTCTGCCCAAAAAGGCAGAGTCATGATCCTGGAGGGGAAAGAATGAAAATGACTCCGGTGCTTAAGGACCTGTGTAAATCTTCCATCCGGGTATGGGCCAGATACAAAAATTCAACAGATTTGAGCCATCTCTTTCTTCGTCAGTATCTGAAAAAGACTGGGTAAGGAAAAGCAAAATGCCCAAAGATTCCAGTGCATGCTTATGACGGCAAACCGATGCATCCGTTTTGAAAAAGAGACGGATCGTATAAATGGACATGGGAAGACTGTATAAAAGCATTGGATTTTTTCTGTTTGCCGGACTGCTTGGGATGGCATTGGTTGGACGGAATACGCCCGTCTTTCTCTCACGCCAAAAACCGGAAACCATAGAAGTCCAGATTGAAGGCGAAGTGCTCCATCCGGGTCTGTATTCGATCCCAAACGGATCTTCAATCCAGGATCTGATCGCGGTCGCCGGCGGTCTGAAAGACAGTGCGGATCCAGACGACTGGCCGCTTGGACGGGAAGTGCGTTCTCAGGAAGTGATTTTCATACGGGCGAAAACGGAATCCGGCCAGCCTGATCGAATCAGCATCAATACCGCCGATCAAAACGAGCTCATGGAACTGCCGGGCATTGGAGAAGCAAGCGCCAGCCGGATTCTCGCCTATCGTGAACTGCATCCTTTCACCTGCGTCGAAGAGTTGATGAACGTTCCGGGTATCGGTCAGAAAAAGTTTGAAAAGCTTCGCGATCGGATTCGTCTGTAACAGAAGCGGAAAAAGGTCGAAAACAGGAACACGGGGCTCGAAGTTCGGAAAAATCAGGGGCTTTCTGAGGGGAATTTCAGGACGCAAACCAAGTGAAATCGCTTAACTCGAAACACAAAAAGCGGAAAAGGGGACAAGAGTCCGTATGTCTATACATACCTTGCCTGCATAATCAGGAGCCAGCTCTAATCACGCTATCGTGGAGATATGCATTACTTGACAAAGGAGGAGAAACAGCATGAACAAACTGTTGTCATCTTTGGCGGCCCTGTCGCTTGGCATGGGCAGCCTCATGACCCCTGTTTACGCGGCTGAGGATTCGCCTCAGGCCGTTCGCCGTACTCCGGCTAAAGAAGAAGATGCAGATAATGACTTTGAGCTTCTCAACGAAGGTGATAAGTACCTTCGTACTGGAGACAAGCTGAAGCTGGAGTTCACGAAGACGTATTACAAGGGTGTTCCAGTAGAGTATGACGTTACCTGGGTAAATCGTCCGGGCGTGATTGAGGTCGATGCAGACGGTGTGCTGCACGTCGAGAAGGCTGGTAACTACTATATGTACTATGGACTGGAATATTCGAAGGAAACCCGTGAACGGTTTAAAAATGATGAGCTGCCAGCACTTGTGGATATGAACTTTTTTATGAACTTTGTGGTATCGGACACGTCCAGACAGCCGGTCTATCGTCTCTATGATCCAAATGCCGGCGATCATCATTTCACAAAGGATAAAAAAGAATACGATGCGCTTGGCAAACTTGGCTGGACCCAGGAAGGATCCGCCTGGTACTGCTCACCTGAGACAGATACGCCAGTCTACCGGCAGTACAACCCGAACGCACAAGCTGGGCGTCATAACCTCACCTCTAACACGAAGGAAAAAGAGTATCTGATTTCTGTTGGCTGGAAGGATGCAGGCATCGTCTGGTATACACCGGTTATTGCCTACTCGGACATAGATCTGGACTGGCTTGAAGAGACTCCGCCTATGGCGCATAACTAACCAAAATAAACAAACAGCCAATTGAAAAAATTCCGGAGCGCCGGATTTACTGGCGTACTTCCATTCCGTCTGGCAAAAGCCAGTCCTGGGATCTTTCTGATTTTCATGGGGATTTACCTGAAGAAAATCAGAATCGATCCAGACAGGACTGGTTTTTTCATGTGGTAAAACTCACGTCCTCACTTGTCCCGTAACTTAATAGAATGAATAGCTCGTATCCTCCTCATTTGTAAGCGTCAAATAAAAGACGGGTATTTTCTCGACCGCCTCCTTGGGATAAT
>NZ_CAPAEZ010000121.1:0-2360 GCF_948576815.1 uncultured Allobaculum sp. | reverse complement strand
CCCCAGCCCTTTGCGAGTTGGAGTAATTCACTATAATTCACATGCGATTTTTGATAGATTGGAGTTTTTCACTCCAGGGTGCAAGCTCTGCGAGCTGATCATCGGTCATCTCTTTCGTTGGACGATGGTCCAACAGAAATTTAAGATATCCGTAAACATTCAGGTCATGCGCCTTTGCCATCTCAACCATTGTATAGACTACAGCACTGGCATTGGCTCCTTCTGCAGAATCACTGAACAGCCAGTTCTTCCGGCCGACCGCAAACGGACGGATCGCGTTCTCGCTGAGATTGTTTGTGAAGCTGCAGCGGCCATCCTCCAGATAAGTCTGTGCTGTTTCCCGCCGGTTAAGGACATAATTCACCGCTTTATCCATGCGGGTATTCCGGACTGGTTTTTGCTGCTCAAGCCATGACCAGAAAGCCTCCAGAACAGGTTTTTCCTTCTCGAGACGCAGTACCTTCCGCTTTTCATAATCACCGGGATATTTTTTGTGAATGGAATCCTCTATGGCAAACAGGCGGTTACAATACTGGACTCCCTGTACGGCCGGCAGGCTGTAATCATACTGTTTCCCTTTGGGAACGGCGTCGATAAAGTACCGGCGGATATGTGCCCAGCAGGAACACCGCTTGATATCCGGCAGGCTGTTGTAGCCCTGATAACCATCCGTTTCCAGATACCCATGATAGCCTTCCAAAAACTCCTTTGCATGGCTGCCGCTCCTGGTTGGTGAATAGCCATATAAAATAATGGCAGGAAGGCCGTCTTCGCCGCTGCGGAACAGCCACATGAAGGATTGCGTCTGTGCCCGACGCTCTTCTTCCTTCAGTACCTGGACCCGGGTCTCATCTGCCATTGCGAAGCTGCGCCCCAGCAGTTCCCGGTGGAAATAATCATACATTGGCTGAAAGTAATTCCTGGAGCAATAGATAATCCAGTTGGCAAGTGTCGTCCTGCTGATCTGGGCACCATACTGTTTCCAGTCTTTCTCCTGACGGTAAAGGGGAAGTCCGTTGGCGTACTTCTGATACATCGTCCATGCAACGGCAGATGCGGTCGCCGGACCTTTTCCTACCAGAGCCTTCGGAACTTGGGACTTTACGATCACAGGTTTTTCTGTGTCTCCCAATCCTTCCTTACAAGACGGACATCCATAACTCTGGCTGTAGTATTCGATCACTTTGCATGTGGCCGGGATGAATTCCAGCTCACGGCGGACATACTCTTCGCCGATCAGAACCATCTGCGTACCGCAGACCGGGCAGGCCTGATCTTCTTCCGGAAGAGGGATGACTGCTTTTTCAACCTTCAGGCCTTTAAAAAGATCCTCATGGGTTGCTTTCTTCTTGCGGGTATGCTCCCGGATCACGGTCTCTTCTTCCAACAGGGAAAGATCCTGTTCCACTTCCGCTTCATCAAAGAGGTTCTGCTGCCCCGGAATGTCATCGGTTCTTTTTTCGCTGGAGGAACCGAAAAGCTTTTTGGTCAGATAGTCTACCTGTTCCTGAAGGGCTTTTTCGTGGCTGGTTTTTTCGTCAATAACAAGACGGAGAGATCTGATCAGTTCCGTCTGCTCACAGATCATTGTTTTCAGCTGTGTTATAGTGTCCTTCAGCTCTCGCAGCTGGATGTCTTTTGCACTGGAAGCCATCGTTCTCTCCTTGGATTTGATATCTTTATTATACCAGAAATACAGCTATTTCTAAAGGAAAACAAGGGCTGAAAAACGCTGAATTTATAAGGAAATCAGACATTTTTCTGTGCAGGATTTTTACCGGAATCCAGATGCTTTTTTACTCTGCTTTAAGTGCTTTTGGCTGGTCGATATCAATTCCTGACATCAGCCAGTCGAACTCCCGCCAGGAAAGATTCCGGACTTCCGACTGCTTCCTTGGCCATTGATAGCCGCCCCGGACAGACAGCCGTTTATAGATCAGGACAAAGCCATCCGGTTCACGGAACAGGGCTTTGATCCTGTCCCGTCTTCTTCCACAAAACAGGAAGAGCGCACTGGATGCCGGATCCATCTTAAGCTGGTCTTCGATCATGGCACAGAGACCATCGATCGATTTGCGCATATCTGTATAGCCGCAGACAATGTAAATCTTTTCGAGGCCGGAGATATCACCTAACATGAGGTCTCCCGGATCAGGCAGAGTGTCCTGGTGAGCAGGACAGGATCGGCATCATTGCTGATGCGAATTGTTACATCATTCATGAACACTTCAATCGTATGTGAATTGTCAAGGTTCGTCTGGTGCATCTGCGATGCTATATGCTGTTCCGGAAGGTGATCCGAAACAATGTCAATGGGAACCACGTCCTGCTTTGAACGCGGGATCTCACAATGACCATAA
>NZ_CAPAEZ010000120.1:0-2395 GCF_948576815.1 uncultured Allobaculum sp. | reverse complement strand
CTTTACGCAAAGGCACAGGAAACGGCGCAGACCGCCGGACAGGACAAAGACACCTTTTCCATTTACCAGATAAAGGGCGGGGACGAAACAAGGGATTTCCGCTTTGAGCCTTACGACCGCCTGCAGGCGGCGGGAAATGTGGTTGACAGGGCGAACTATGAGCTTGTCTATTCCGCGCCCCTTGCGCCGGAAACTTCCCTTGAAGATATTTACACCTGTTTCAATATCGACCACCCCAAAGATTTTAAGGGACACAGCCTTTCCGTTTCCGACGTGGTAGTGCTTCATCAGGACGGACAGGACGCGGCGCATTTCGTTGACAGTGTAGGTTTCCGGGAAGTGCCGGAGTTTTTACAGGAGCAAAAGCAGCTTACCCCGGACGACTTGGAAACGGGCGAAACTGTCAAAACACCGAGGGGGACTTTCCATGTAACCGCTATGAGCCGGGAGCAGATAGAAGCCGCCGGATATGGCTTTCACCACCAGTCGGACGACGGAAAGTATCTGATTATGGGGAATGGGACGCGGGCGTTTGCCGTTGCCGCAGAACAGGCGCAGCGGGACAATCCCTTGAAAACCGCCGAGCAGACCACAGAGCAGAACGGGAACATGATTGACGGTATCATCAACAACACCCCCACCGTTGACGAACTGGAAGCAAAGGTAAAGGCGGGCGAGCAGATTTCCCTTGTTGACCTGGCTAACGCTGTCAAAGCCGACAAGGAGCGCGGCAAGGGAGCGAAGCCGGAAAAGAAGCCCTCTATCCGGGCGCAGCTTAGGGCCGACAAGGAAAAGGCGCAGAAGAAAAACGCAAAGCAGAAGTCACAGGACTTGGAAAGGAGCTGACCCATGCCGGAACAGAGCAAATTTGAAAACGTGGATTTGTTCGCTTCCCTTGAAGCGATTATGAAGCAGAACACAGGCTTTTACCAGAGCGACTTAGACATTGACAAAGAGATTATCGCAAAGGCGGCGGCAAGCCCCCACAGGGAGGACAAGACCCTTTTGTGGTTCTGCCGCCCGTCCGGGACGCACTGTTTCCGGGAGCGCGACGTTTTCCTCAAAGACACCGCGCCCCACAACACATGGCGTTTCTACATGGAGCAGACAAGCGACCGCGTCCTTGCCTATGCAATCGAGCTGACGGGAAAGGAGCGCGGGAAAATCAAGGGCAATCTGTACGAACTGGACTACGCTAAACATTATGAGCGCGTCAAGGAAAAGGAGCTGCCCGCCGATACGGTGAAGCTGATTTATGAGCGAGGGGAAAGGGAGATACCCGCCGGACGGTTCTTCAACGGCAACCCAGACCCGCAGCTTGGGAAGTTTGAACGCTTTGAAGCCCTACCCAACGACCCGGACGCGCTGCAATCGCTCTTACAGGAAGAACGGCGCAGCCGGGAGCAGCTTCCACCGGGGGATTTCAAGGCGCATATCGCCGCTTTGCGGGACGGGCTGATTGAAACGGAAGCGCGGCGCATTGTGCGGGAAATGAAGCGGCATTACGAGCCGAACAGCCCGAACAAGACCCATTTCATGGCAGAGCTTTCCCCGGCGTTCATGCGGCTTGCAGCCACAAAGGACACTGACCGCCTTTTCTCCATGCTGCCCTACAAGACCCTTTCCTTTTCCAAAATCGAGGGCAGACATGGGACGTATGCGCTGATTGACAAGGGGGAGAACCGGGACAGGGAGATAAGGAAGCCCCGCCCCTCTATCCGGGCGCAGCTTAAAGCAGACAAGGCAAAGACCGCCCCGAAAAAGGCGGCGGCAAAAACAAAAAATCACGATATGGAGGTATGAGCATGATTAGACTGACTGTTGAAGAAACAAACCTTTTGAGCATTTACAACGAGGGCGGCAAGCGGGCTTTGATTGAGAATGTCAACGCCGCGCTGCCCTACATGGACGCGGATATGCGGGAGCTTGCAAAGCGCACCCTTTCCAAAGTGGACGCTTTGACCGAAGCGGAATTTGCAGAGCTTCCCATTTACGCCGCTGATGAAGTATGAACGGGGTTAAGCGGCTGACGCCGCCCCAGAGCCGGAAAGTCAACGCCCTTGTGCGCCGGACGTGCTGCAATTATGATAACGGGAACTGTATCTTACTGGACGACGGGGACGAGTGCGTATGTCCGCAGCTCATTTCCTATTCGCTTCTCTGCAAGTGGTTCCGGGTTGCGGTGCTTCCCGCCGACAGGCTGCTTTATGCGGAGCTTTACCAGACAGGGGATAAGAAGAAATGTACCGAGTGCGGCGCGTTCTTTGCGTCAACCTCTAACAGTGTCAAATACTGCCCCGTCTGCCGGAAACGTATCACCCGCAGACAAGCCGCCGAGCGCATGAGGAAAAGACGCGCCCCTGTTACGCAGTAGGCGCGGAAAATCCCTTGATTT
>NZ_CAPAEZ010000119.1:0-2428 GCF_948576815.1 uncultured Allobaculum sp. | reverse complement strand
ATCCCAAGGAGGCGGTCGAGAAAATACCCGTCTTTTATTTGACGCTTACAAAGGAAATTGACGGCGTCTTTCTTACGATTGCCGGGAAATCTGCCTTAGAAAAAGCGGATATTGTAAAATGAGACAGAGAATCGCAAAGCCGGTTCAAAATGCGACAAGACAGAGCCCTCCTGCTGCAGCTGCTTCTTCGGATACCGAAAGAGCATAAGAATATCCGGTATCCGGGGAAGATTTGGGAACGATAGGATCTGTGTTAAAATTTTCAGGTATAGGTGAAATATGTCTAAAATTTCTATTATCGTGCCCTGCTACAATGAGCAGGCCATGATCCCATTGCTGTATGAAACGCTGGTGAAGACGACCGACGCCATTGAAGGTCATACTTTTGAGTTTCTGCTGGTAGATGACGGATCCAAAGACAATACGATGAAGGAAATTCTGGAGATCGCCAAAATCGATCCGCGCGTTCGCTACATTTCCTTTTCCCGCAACTTTGGCAAGGAAAGCGCCATTTACGCCGGTCTGGAAAACTCAGACGGCGATCTGACGGTCATCATGGACGCCGACCTGCAGGATCCGCCCGCACTGCTTCCTGAAATGATTGATGCGATCGAAAAGGAAGGCTATGACTCTGTCGCTACCCGGCGCGTGACCCGAAAAGGCGAGCCGAAAATCGTTTCCTTTTTTGCGCGCCGTTTTTATCAGCTGATGAATCGAATGAGCGATGTGGACATGGTCGACGGCGCCCGGGACTACCGTATGATGAACCGCGAATTTGTGAACGCCATTCTGGAACTTGAAGAATACAACCGCTTTTCCAAAGGCATCTTTGGCTGGGTTGGATTCAAAACCAAATGGCTCGAATACGAAAACATCAAGCGGGCAGCCGGCGAGACCAAGTGGTCGTTCTGGAAGCTGTTTAAATACGCCATTACCGGCATCGTTTCTTTTTCGACCGTTCCGCTTCAGTTTGCGGCAGCTTTAGGCGTACTCTTTTCCTTAGTAGCGTTTGTGATGATCATCGTGATTGTCGTGCGCAAAATCTGCTTTGGCGATCCGGTGCAGGGCTGGGCGTCTACGGTATGCATAATTATGCTGATTGGGGGGATTCAGCTGCTTTCGATCGGGGTGCTCAGTCAGTACATTTCCCGCATGTATCTCGAAATCAAGGATCGTCCGATCTATTTGTGCGCCAGAACGAACCTCGATGACGATGCGCCCGCGTCGGCTTTGCATCATGGCCGCCGCCGTTCTGTCCGCCTGTATGCGGATCGAGAGGATTACGGATCCGCGCCGTAGCGTGCAGATCAAAAAAGGATACAGGCAGGAGAAGCGGATGCAGACGATACGGTTAGACCCGCTGATCCAGCGAACGAATAAGAATCCTGAGCTTTCCCTAATAACGGAAAGCTTATAGAAAGAAGGGTAAAGTGATGGAACTTCTTACCTGGAATGTGAATGGAATCCGGGCTCTGGCTCGAAAGGGCCTGGAGCAGATGCTGGATTATCTGAATGCGGACATTGTCTGCTTTCAGGAAATTAAGGCGACGGAAGATCAGATTGAACTGAATCCTGATCTTTATCCGTATCAGTACGTGAATTCAGCCGTAAAGAAAGGCTATTCCGGAACGATGATTGCCTCCCGCATGGAAGCAAAAAAAGTCGTCCGGGGAATCGGGATCGAAGAATTCGATCAGGAAGGCCGCGTGATTACCGCATATTTTGAACACTTTGCGGTCGTCTGCGTTTACGTGCCCAACTCGCAGGAAAATCTGAAACGAATCGACTACCGTCTTCGCTTTGACAAGGCGTTTACCGACTATCTTCGCTCCATCGATCTTCCTCTGTTGGTGTGCGGGGATTTCAACGTTGCGCGCACTGCGCAGGATATCTGGGATGAGGCCGATGGAGAAGGAAGCGCCGGCTATTCTGAACAGGAAAGAAACAGTTTTGAAACGAACTACCTGTCCGATCTGGCTGACGTGTACCGCGTTCTGAAGCCAGAGGGCCGCGATTATTCCTGGTGGTCCTACCAGAAACGCAGCCGCGATCGCAATGCCGGCTGGCGAATCGATTACTGGCTGGCTTCCAGGGACCTCATGGACAAGGTGGAGGACATCGAAATTCTTGGTGATCTGTACGGCAGCGATCACTGTCCGGTTCTGCTTACGATCGATCTTCCAGAAGAATAAAGGCTTTTTCTCAGCTGAGATTTCTTCTGTTCGCCTGCCGCGAGCGGATTTGCCAAATCAAAAACAGACGGCCCGGTCTGACAGGACAGTCAGCCGGGCCGCTTTTTGATGGCGTTATGAAATATAGGGCGAATGGAAAGCGTCGGAAAAGCCAAAATCATGGCATCCGTTCTGGTGTATTGAAGTAAGCGTCAAATAAAAGACGGGTATTTTCTCGACCGCCTCCTTGGGATAAT
>NZ_CAPAEZ010000118.1:0-2551 GCF_948576815.1 uncultured Allobaculum sp. | reverse complement strand
GACATACAATTTACTTATGTATGTCGGAATTTAAAGAGACTTTTTCAGCAGCCTCATGGAAAATCCGTTTTTTTTTATTGGAATGGGTAACATCCGCTTCATCAGCAGGAAGCGGATCGAACTGTTCCTTTCCTTACCGGAATGTGTAGCGCAGCCAGATGGCTCCGTCTGGATAGGACTGGACATGATCGAGATGAAGCTTGAAAGGTTTTCGATCCATGGGAAGTCCGTCAAATACAGCCCGCATTCCATTGTGGCCGTCGATGGCCGGTCCAAGAAGGATGCTTACTTCATCAAGCAGTCCCGCATCCAGAAAGGCGCCATTAATCGTACCGCCGCCAACGACTACCATCCGTCCTACATGGAATTCGTCTTTGAGAATTTCGCAGACGCGCGGCAGATGGATCCGGTCTTTTCCGCAGGCAATCCAGGAAATATTTTCGAATCGAGATCGTCCAGATAATCTTTCCTCCCCTGTTCAGAGACCACAATCAGCAGGGGATCTTCCAGATCTTTCGCTTTCGGCCAGAGCAGCGTTCCGTGGGTATCGAGGACGATTTCATAATGATCTGTGGTCTGGTTTTTGGAAAAGGCAGTTTTACCGATGGACGGTGCATCTTTTGCGCTCTCAAATTTTCCAGGCAGAGCCATTTCCAGTTCGGCAGTCACCCGTCCGCTCACATGTGAAGGGGTGTCTAGAGCCTCGAGCGTTTCATAATATTCGTCCGAACCGTCAATGGAGGCGGTAATGGCACAGTCGATGCGTCCATCGAGGGACATCATCATATGGCAGAGGATATAGGGCTTGTTCATTTCTTTCTCCTTGTCTTTGATCTTTTCTCCGGATCCGTCGGATCTGCATCTTCCCGAGAGGGAATACAAAGCCGGTTTCGATCGCAGAGAGTTTTCCTTATCTATATCGTACGACCTGAAGCTTGCTTCAGGTCAAGCACGGTCTATCTGGCTGCCGCAAACTGATCAAAGGGGAAATGACTTACGCGGATATGTATCCAAAGAAAAGAAAACTCCTCCGGATTGGAGGGCCAGAGGAGCAGAGACGAAAATTGAAAGTATGGATAAAAGTAATTTGGATAAATAAGGTTTTGGATAAGGAATGGATTGGATTCGTTTAGAACTCTGGTGATGCGAGATTTCAAACAGGGATCAGGCGTCTGGATACAGATCGGTAGAGAGGTAGCGGTCTCCGCTGTCCGGCAGCAGAGCAACAATTGTCTTGCCTTTGTTTTCCGGACGGCTGGCTACCTGTTTGGCTGCCCATAATGCGGCACCAGAAGAAATACCGGTCAGCAGGCCTTCTTTCGCGGCCAGTTCCCGTGCACTGTCATAGGCGGCCTCGTTGGAGACTTCGATCAATTCGTCATAAATGTCACTGTCGAGCGTTTCTGGGACAAAGCCGGCGCCGATGCCCTGAATTTTGTGAGGACCGGGCTTTCCGCCAGCCAGTACAGGCGATCCCGAAGGTTCGAGAGCGATGATCTGGATATCCGGATTTTTTTCCTTGAGGTATTTGCCGGTACCGGAGATCGTTCCGCCTGTACCTACGCCGGAAATGAAGATGTCGACTTTGCCGTCGGTATCTTCCCAGATTTCCGGACCCGTGTGTTCGTAATGCGCTTTTGGATTAGATGGATTGTCAAACTGATCCGGCATGAAGCTGTTCGGAATTTCCTTGAGCAGTTCTTCGGCTTTGGCAATGGCGCCTTTTGTACCCTGAGCACCGGGCGTTAAAACGACCTGGGCGCCGAACGCTTTCATGAGCTGACGGCGTTCTTTGGACATCGAGTCCGGAAGAACGATAATCGTCGGATAGCCTTTGGCAGCCGCGATGGCGGCCAGGCCGATTCCGGTATTGCCGGAGGTCGGTTCAATGATGGTTGTGCCAGGTTTGAGGCGGCCGTCTTTTTCGGCATCTTCAATCATCTTGCGCGCAATTCGGTCTTTGACAGATCCCGAGGGATTAAAATACTCCACTTTGGCGAGAATTTTTGCATCCAGGCCGTTCTCTTTTTCGATGTGCGTGAGTTCAACGAGCGGGGTGTGTCCGACCAGCTGATCGGCAGCGGTATAGATCTTGGACATAGCGGGGGTCCTCCTTCTGAACAGGTTTCAAACCGTTCCTGTATGTCGTTCCTGTATGTATGGTTACGGATTTTGTGCATGGAATGAATTGACATGCCCAAATCTTCAATCCGATCGAAAACGAGCATGGCGCAAGCATAATCCAATAAACCTACTAAATCAATAGGTTTATAAAAGGCTGGTTTGTTTTAATAAAAAACGCTTAAGAAAATCCGAAAGAAAGCGAATTCCAGAAAATGCAAAAAAAAGCCCAGTTTAAGGGATATAAAACATAAAACGGGCGAAGCTTTCGCTTTAAAAACGTTTGACAGGTAAAGGAAGGGTTGAAGGAAGAAAAATGGTCGGTCCAACAGGAAAAATTAAAATATATCAACAGAAGCATTTTTTATACACCGAAAAGCAATGCTGTTCACTTAAGCTTCACAAGCTCACTTACAAATCAGGTTAGTTC
>NZ_CAPAEZ010000117.1:0-2751 GCF_948576815.1 uncultured Allobaculum sp. | reverse complement strand
TGTCCTTGTAGATTGCCTTTAGCTGTGACTGGCTCTGCAAGATGATTGACGCGGATATTTCCCGGCTCCGTATCGTTGCAATGAGCTTTTCAAACTTCGGTATCTGCCCGATATTCGCAAATTCATCAAGTAAGCACCTTACATGGACGGGAAGCCGCCCGCCGTATTCATCATCTGCTTTGTCGCACAAGAGGTTGAATAGCTGTGTGTAGAGAATACTCACGACAAAGTTAAAGGTGTCGTCGGTGTCGCTGATAATGACGAAAAGGGCGGTCTTTCTGTCGCCTATGGTGTCAAGCTCCATTTCGTCGGTTTCCATAAGCTCCCGCAGCTCCTTAATGTCGAATGGGGCTAACCTCGCGCCGCATGAGATAAGTATGCTTTTTGCGGTCTTGCCCGCCGCAAGTTTGTATTTTTTGTACTGCTTGACTGCAAAATGTTCCGGGTCTTTTTCTTCCAGACGTTCAAACATGAGGTCAACCGGGTTCTGGAAGTCCTCGTCGTCCTCGCGGGCTTCCGACGCATTTATCATTTCAAGCAGCGTCGTGAAGTTCTTCTCGTCCTCCGGGGCTTCATACCAGATATAGCCGATTAGTGCGGTGTAGTAGAGCTTTTCCGCTTTCACCCAGAAATCCTCGCCGGATTTTTCCCCGTCGCCTTTGGTGTTGGCGATAATGGTATTGACTAACTTCAAAATGTCCTTTTCGCTCCGCAGATAGGCAAAGGGATTGTATTTCATGGATTTTTTGAAGTTAATCGTATTTAGCACTTTGATACGGTATTTGTACCGCTGCAACATTTTCCCGGTTTCCAAAATCAGTGTTCCTTTCGGGTCAGTGACGATATACGACGTTGGAAAATCCTTTGACGTACATTGCATGAGCGACGGTTTCACAAAGAACCGGGTCTTGCCGCTGCCGGAACCGCCGATTACAAGGATATTTTTGTTTCTTGCGTATTTCGGCTGCTTCGGGCGGCTGTTCATGGTGAGCCGTTCCGTCTGCGTTAAGGGGATATTATTCTCAAATACCGGGTCTGTGTATGGCTTTATATCGTCAGCCCCGCCCCAACGCGCCGAACCGTATTCTGTCCCGCGGCGGTATTTCTTCGCGTTCTTGCCTTTGGTGTAGATAATCAGCCGGACAATGACCGCCCCCGCAATGCCTAAAGCTAAGTCTGCCGGGTGGAAGCTCGGCGCGATACTGGAAAAGGCGGCGGTAAAACCGTCCCCAAGATGTAGCAGCTTTGCGCTTGCGTCCGCGCCGGGGGATAGCCGGACAGCCGCGCCCACTTTATCAAAGAGCCAGACAAAGAGCAGATACGGGAGATTTAGGATAAGCAGCTTCTTGATTTCCGGCTTCATAGCGATACCTCCCTGTCCTTGTTCTTGACCTTTGCCCGTTCCGCGTTCTTGCCCTGTGCGGCTTCTTTGAGGGTAGAGAGCAGCTTTCGGATAGAGGGCTTTTTCTCCTGTGTCAGCTTCTTTGCGGAAAATTCCTTAAAGGCTGCGGTCAGCACGTCCGCGTCCCGCCCCTTGAAGAAAACCAGATAGCGGGGCGGGCTTTCCGTCGCGTCCTTTTTCAGCGCAAAGTCGATACCGTACTTTTTCGCCGTACTCTCAAAGGCTTTGATATTGCCCTCGGTAATCTCAATGTTGGAAACGCCCGCGTTCTGCTTCATAAGCTGCTTTAAGCTCTGCTTGCCCTGTGGCGGTTTGGAAAGCTGCTTTTTTCCCTTTGACAGTATGGCTTTCATTGCCTTTTGGAGCGTCTGGGCGGTCAGCTTCCCGGTCTTGATGTAAAGGGCTATGGTCTTTTCGTTTACTTCGTCCTGCAATTTGTCGCGTCCTCCTTTCGCGTTTCTTTATGGGGCGGCGGTCAGATACGCACCCGCAGCCCGTTCAAGTCCTCGGCTCTGATACCCACAAGATACCAGTTGTCGCCGTACTCAATCCGGGTCGGCTTCCACTTGCCCCGCACGAATACGTCAAAGCACTCGCCGCAATGCAAGCCCCCGTAGTAGCTGTTTAAGTCAAAGCGAATGTCGTAACGGTCGGTGCGCTCGTCAAATACCAATGCTCCTGTCATTTTCTGTGCCATAATAAAATCCTCCTTTTGTGGTTGTGGGTGGTTACAGGCTTTCGCCCTCGTTGCATGAATAATAGTCCGGGTCGCCGTACTGCGGCTTTTTCGGTGACAGTGCGCCGCTTGCCATGTCATGGGCGACAAGGGAAGTGTAATAATTGCCGATAGTGGACGGGGCGTTGAAAAGGGCTGCTTTCAGATATTGCTTGATGTTGCGGATTTTCGTTGTGTTCTCCCGCATACAGTCAAGCACAAAGCGGATATGCTCGCCGTCCAGTTTCATAAACTTTGACTTCACAAGCTCTGCCGGGTAGTCGTCCCCCGCAATCCGTACCCGCTTTCTGGCGGTGCATACGGTTTCAAGCATGAGGTCTACAATCTCGTCAAGCCTGTCACTGTCAAACTTCATGTCCTGTTTGAGAATGTGGTAGTCGATATTGTCCTTGATGATTTCCCGGTATATATCAACTGCGCTCTGTGCTGCCGCTTCCGTTCCTTTCCGTTCCGGCGGCGTAGCCGCTTCTCTGCAAGGAGAGGGGTTAGGGGAAAGGATAGGAATGGAATGGGTACTTTGTTCATCAGTAATTATTTTTTCTTTTTTTGGTAAGTCAGTTCTTTGTATATCTTTATTTAATTGCGTTGGATTTTCCAACGTAGGTTTTTCCAA
>NZ_CAPAEZ010000116.1:0-2895 GCF_948576815.1 uncultured Allobaculum sp. | reverse complement strand
CAGCTTGTTGTCAACATATATATATATGAATTATTTTGGCTAACTGATAGAACTACGTAGACATATCCAAGAAGAAAGGGGAACAGTAAAATGTAATAGGGTGAATAACTATGGCAAAAAGACCAGTACCACGATACGACTTTAAGGCTTTTGGGGCAGCGATAAAGGCAGCGCGTGAGGGATGCAAGGAGAGCCGCAAGAAAGTAGGCGACGAAATGTTTATCTCGCCGCGCTACCTTGCGAACATTGAGAACAAGGGGCAGCACCCAAGTTTACAGATATTCTTTGAGCTGATACAGCGTTACCATATATCCGTAGACCAATTCCTTTTAGAAACGCCGCCGGAGAAGAACACGCAGCGGCGGCAGCTTGACGCGCTTCTTGACGGTATGAGCGATACAGGCATACGGATTGTAACCGCAACGGCAAAGGAGATTTCCGAAGTCGAAAAAGAGGGCGAATAGGAATGTCCGACTTAAAACTGAACAGGATTTAGAAAGCGTTGTAATCTTTTTTGAGGTTGCAGCGTTTTTCTTTTGCGTAAGTTTGGCAAAATCGCTTTTTCTCCGTAGTAGGTGATAAGAGCCTAAAGGATAAAAACATTCGTAGCAAGCATAGGAAGCGGGTACCCACTTCCGTATTTTCGCCCTCCCGCGCTGCGGCGCGTCGGTTGAAAATTGCTTGTTGGGAAGTGTCCCAAACCCTCGGAACGGAAAGGAAAGGAGCGAATACATGAACGGACGCAAAAGAACGGTGCAAATCAAATTCAGAGTGACGGAAGCGGAACGGGATTTAATACTGGAAAAAATGAAGCTCGTACCCACCCGGAACATGGCGGCATATCTGCGGAAGATTGCCATTGACGGGTATATCATTCAGATAGACCATGCCGATATAAAGGCAATGACCGCAGAGATACAGAAAATCGGTGTCAACGTCAACCAGATAGCACGCCGCGTAAACGCGACGGGGAACGCATACCAAGAGGACATAGAGGAAATAAAGGGGGTGCTTGCGGAGATATGGCGGTTACAAAGATTAAGCCTGTTAAAAGCACTCTAAGCAAAGCCCTTGACTATATCGAAAACCCGGACAAGACGGACGGAAAAATGCTTGTGTCCTCTTTCGGCTGCTCCTATGAAACGGCAGATATTGAATTTGAATATACCTTGTCCCAAGCACTCCAAAAGGGGAACAATTTAGCCTTTCATCTGATACAGTCCTTTGAGCCGGGGGAAGTCGATTATCAGAAAGCCCATGAAATCGGAAAGCAGCTTGCCGACGCGGTAACAAAGGGGCAGCATGAATATGTACTCACGACGCACATTGACAAAGGACACGTCCACAATCACATTATTTTCTGCGCCGTAAATTTCGTAGACCACCGCAAATATAATTCCAACAAAAGGAGCTATTACGGCATACGGAACATGAGCGACAAGCTGTGTCGGGAAAATGGCTTGTCCGTCGTCGTTCCCGGCAAGGGCAGCAAGGGAAAGAGCTATGCGGAGTACCAGGCAGAAAAGACGGGTACAAGTTGGAAAGGCAAGCTAAAGATTGCCGTTGACGCGCTTATCCCCCAAGTTTCCAGTTTTGAGGAATTGCTAACGCGGTTACAGGCGGCGGGCTATGAGATAAAGCCGGGGAAATATGTGTCATGCCGCGCCCCCGGACAGGAACGCTTCACCCGCCTTAAAACCCTCGGCGCAGACTATACAGAGGAAGCCATAAGGGAACGGATAGCGGGCAGACGGGCAAAGGCGGCGAAAGCCCCCAGAGAGCAGCGCGGCGTTTCGCTGCTTATCGACATTGAGAACAGTATCAAGGCGGCGCAGAGTAAGGGCTATGAACAGTGGGCGAAAATCCACAATCTGAAACAGGCAGCTAAAACAATGAATTTCTTGACGGAACATAAGATTGAACAGTACGCGGATTTAGTCAGCCGGATTGAGGAAATGGCAGCGGAAAGCGGACAGGCGGCAGACGCATTGAAGAACGCGGAAAAGCGGCTTGCGGACATGGCGGTGCTTATCAAGAATGTTTCCACCTACCAAAAGACAAAGCCCGTCTATGACGCATACCGCAAGGCAAGGAACAGGGAGAAGTACCGCGCCGGACAGGAACAGGCGATTATCCTACATGAAGCCGCCGCAAGGTCGCTGAAAGCGGCGGGCATTGCAAAGCTCCCGAACCTTGCCGCGCTGCAATCGGAGTATGAAGCCCTCCAAGCGCAGAAAGAAGCCCTTTACGCCGACTATGGGAAGCTGAAAAAGAAAGTCCGGGAATATGATATTATCAAGCAGAACATTGACAGCATTTTACAGGCAGACAGGCAGCCGGAACGGGAAAAGGGAACAGAGCGCGGATAAGGATAGCAAAATCCCCGCCGCTGTGCTATGATAGGGCTATCAAAAAGCAGAGGAGCGTTGAGCATGGAAAACCAGAAAATGCCGGAATATGAAACCATACGCGCCGCCGTTGCCGGGGAAAAATGGGCGGTGGAGAAAGTCGTGGAGTGCTACAAGGACGAAATCGACAGGCTATCGACGGTAGCGGTCAGACAGCCGGACGGAAGCACGAAACAGGAAATCAACGAAGATATGCGCCAGTCCATCACAAAGAAGCTGATAGAAGCCCTCCCGCAGTTCCCGCTTGAAGAAATGGAAAAGGGAAATGTCAGATAGGCAAAAAAAGAACAGGGCGCGGAAGCCAGTATATGACTTCCGCGCCCTGTCTTTTTATGGGTGCTGTTTTCGTGAATGTTACGCAGTAGAACGCCATTTTTGGGGGTAAAGGTATAAAGTATCGCCTATCCGATTTTCACGCCCGGAAAGCCCTGTAAATCAAGGGATTTTCCGCGCCTACTGCGTAACAGGGGCGCGTCTTTTCCTCATG
>NZ_CAPAEZ010000115.1:0-3845 GCF_948576815.1 uncultured Allobaculum sp. | reverse complement strand
AGTCCTCCATTACGGAGTACGGTACAAGTCAGGTGGCCCAGTTTTCAAATCCGATCTTCGCTTTTTTGGACCAGTTTTAAACTACAAAAAACACTCTGCATTGACGGTTTCGAGATTGTCGTTGAGGCGAAGCCAGGGCTGGCAGCTTGTAAACCCGCCGTTTGTCCCATTCGTCCACTGCATGGGCGTACGGCCGTTGTCGCGGCTTTTTGCCTGGAGAATGGCGAGAATTTCGTCATCGCTCTTATGCTGCTCGTGTTTGAGCATGTCCGCCGCGTTGTGCGATTCAACGTCGTCATAGTCCGCGACAGAACGGCTGTTGAGATTGGTCATGCCGATTTCATCACCGTACAGGAAATACGGAGTACCGCGGCGGGTAAAGATCACCGATACCAGCATTTTTGCGGATTCCTTCGGGTAATGGACGGGATCGCCAAAGCGGGAAAGGGCTCTTGGCTGATCGTGGCAGTTCCAGAATAGCGCGTTCCAGCCGCCTTCTTCTTCCATTTTCACATCCCATTCAAAGAAGAGATCTTTCAGTTCCTGAAAGTCGAAGGGCATGAGCGTCCATTTCTGCTTATCCTTGTAGTCGACTTTCAGATGATGAAAGTTAAAGCACATGGAAAGCTCTTCGTTTTCGGGTTTCGAATAGCCGGAACACTTTTCCACGGACGTTGCGGACATTTCGCCGACCGTCAGGACATCCGCATTGCCTAGCGCTTCGACATGCAGCTGATGAAGATAGTCGTTGACTTTCGGACCATCGGTATAAAATTCCTTGCCTTCGCTGCCTTCCGGTGCGTCTTCAAACGCCATTTTGTCAATCAGGTTTACGACATCAAAACGGAAGCCTTTGACCCCTTTTTCTATCCAGAATTTCAGAACATTGACCAGTTCGTTTCGCACATCCGGATTGGCCAGATTCAGATCCGCCTGGGTAGGATCGAACAGGTGCAGATAGTATTCGTCAAATTTTTCGACATACTGCCAGGCTGGGCCGCCGAATTTGGACGGCCAGTTGGTGGGCAGATGACCGTCTTTTCCTTTTTTCCAGATGTAGTAGTCCTTATACTTCCTGTTGCCGGCCAGAGCTTTCTGAAACCATTCGTGCTCGGTTGACGTGTGGTTGAATACCATATCGAGCATGATGCCGATTCCGCGCTTTCCGGCTTCTCTGACCAGCGTTTCGAAATCGTCCATCGTGCCGTAGTCGGGGTTGATAGCGGTGTAATTGCTGACATCGTACCCGTTATCCTTTTGCGGGGAGGGAAAGATCGGGTTGAACCAGATCATGGTGATGCCAAGATCCTGCAAATAATCCAGATGTGAGGTAATGCCGTTCAAATCCCCGCGTCCGTTTCCGGTGGTATCCTGAAAGGACTTGGGATAAATCTGATACACGACTTGTTTTGAGCAGTCCATACATTTCCTTTCCATAATCAGTTCCAAAGTGCAGTTCAGAGGGTCATCGCAGACTTATGAAAAGTCAGCGATGTAAAGGTTAAAATGATTTTGTTTCGCTGCGTCTTTTAAAAGACTGCGTTTTTTAAATGCTGGAAGAAGGGAGAATAACGGCAGCCGGTTCGGAGGCTTCCACCTTTCCGTCAGCCAGCAGCTTCACGTTCTGACCGCTGGTGACCACGACAGGGGAGATAACCGACTTGCCGGCAGCGCGGATCGCGTTCAGATCCATTTCCACCATGGGATCGCCGGCGGTAACCAGATCGCCCTGTTTTACACGCATTGTAAAGCCTTCGCCGTTCAGTTCCACGGTATCCATGCCCAGATGGATCAGGACTTCTTCGCCTTTCTGCGTTTTAAGACCAATCGCATGTTTTGTCGGGAAGACCATCATGACTTCCGCATTGCACGGAGCAAGCACAAGTCCGTCTTCTGGATCGATCGCAAAGCCCTGGCCCATGGCGCCGGAAGCGAATACCTGGTCTTTGATTTCGGATAAAGGAAGCAGAGTTCCGCGCATCGGAGCGTTCAGGATTACGTCTTTGTCTGCCTGCTCGAGGGTGAGCCTGTTTTCTTTCTGCGCCTGTCCATAGCGGACTTCATCAGAGAGATGGGTTTTGCCCCAGATTACGGTAAGAACAAACGGGATAACGATCGCAATGACCATCGCAATCAGGAATAAGCCCCAGTATTGCGGAAAGATGGAAAGAATGCCAGGCAGACCGCCCACGCCGATGGAAACGGCGCTGATGCCAAAGCCATCGGAGAACATGGCTGCGATCGAGCTGCCGATCATGCCGCAGATAATCGGGAAGCCGTATTTCAGGTTGATACCAAATAATGCCGGTTCAGTAACGCCAAGGTAGCAGGAGATGGCTGCTGGAAGAGAAACCTGCTGGATACGTTCGTTTTTACGGGTGAGGAAAGAGAAGCCAAGAACGGCAGAGCCCTGTGCAATGTTGCTTAAGGCGATCATCGGCCAGAGGATCGTTCCGCCATACGAGCTAATCAGCTGCGAGTCAATTGCATTGGACATATGATGCAGACCGGTAATAACGAGCGGGGCATAGAGCAGGCCAAACAGACCGGCGAACAGCCATCCAAACGGATTCATGAGTCCGGCGTAAACGGCTTTGGAAATCCAGTCGCCCAGAACCCAGCCGATTGGACCAACGATTGTATGCGCAATCAGAACCGCCAGAACGATGGAGCAGAAGGGAACGACGATGATGGAAACAATTGCGGGCGTGATCTTCTGGAAGAAGCGCTCGAGATAGACGAGGATGAAGCCGGCCATAATCGCGGGGATGACCTGTGCCTGATAGCCGATCATACGAACCGTCGCAAAGCCAAAATTCCAGACTGGAATATCTGCCACCGGCGTAGATGCTACCGCGTAGGCGTTTAAGAGCTGCGGAGAAACGAGAGTAATACCGAGGATAATGCCGAGCACCTGACTGGTCCCCATCTTGCGGGTAATCGACCAGGTGATGGCTACCGGCAAATAGTGGAAGATAGCTTCGCCAATCAGCCACAGGAAGCTGTCGACGCCGCTCCAGAACTGAGAGATGTCGACCAGGGGTTTCGTTTCCTGTTCGAAAAGGTAAAGCGAATCAATGCAGTTGCGAAAGCCAAGAATAAGACCGCCGGCTACGAGCGCCGGGATAATGGGTGTAAAGATTTCGCCCAGATTTCCGATCAGACGCTGCAGCCAGTTCTGATTGGACTAGGCCGCCTGTTTCACAGACTCTTTGGATGCGCCTTCGAGGCCGGAGACTTTAATAAAATCATTGTAGTAGTTGGTGACATCGTTTCCGATGATGACCTGAAACTGGCCTGCCTGGGTAAATGTGCCTTTGGCGGTCGGAAGTTTCTCGATGCCTTCAATATCGGCTTTGTCCGGTTCGGTGAGGACAAATCGCATACGGGTAACACAGTGGGTCACGGAAACAATGTTTTCTTTTCCGCCGACCAGCTTTAAGAGCTCGCGGGCTTCGCTTTGATAATCAGCCATGTTTTTCTCCTTTTTCTACAGGTTTGTTTCTAAAGGTTTGAAACGGTATTGCTTTTTGGACTTGCCAGTTCTGAGTCAGGGAAGAGAAGCAGCCGAAACTGTTTCTCTAACTTATATTTACATGTATGTCAACGCAAAAACGTGAAAAATGGGATATTTTGGCAAGAAACTGCTTTTATTATTTAACTGAAATAAATTAAATGAATAAGAGTTATAGGAATTGGTTACATTTTCTCCTGACCGGTTCTCTGTGTCAGAGAACTGACCATACAGGCGGGCCGGACAAGTTATGCATGCGCCATTCTCATCCAGAAATAAACCAATGCTGTTCACTTAAGCTTCACAAGCTCACTTACAAATCAGGTTAGTT
>NZ_CAPAEZ010000114.1:0-3986 GCF_948576815.1 uncultured Allobaculum sp. | reverse complement strand
TTATCCCAAGGAGGCGGTCGAGAAAATACCCGTCTTTTATTTGACGCTTACTTTGAATCCAGTAGACATCCGAGGAAAAAGAAACGTATGTAAAAATGAATTATTGTTTGCGGAAATGACACGAGATGTTAAAAACTGGATACAATCGAGCATAGATCCACGAAAAACGGGAGGAAGATTTATGGACACGATCAGCATGGAAGAAATCCTGGCGATTTATCAAAAGGTCGGTGCTTCCCCAAAGAAGACCGCTGTGATCCGCACGACGCTCAATAAAGGCACCCTGCGAAATCGTCTAGTGGTCAAAAGACCGAATGGCCGTTTTAACGGAGCGCGTCTGAAGAAAACCGAGAAATACTAGAGGTTTACTAACCTAGAGGTTTACTAACAAAGCGGGAGACGGACTGAAGAGTTCCTCCATCCGCCCCATGACCGAAAATAGTCGGTGTGATTAGGATCGTCTGGGACGGAATGCCTTTGAAAAATCCTTTTGTGGAAGAAACACGCATTACTAAAATATGCCGCCATTTCGTTGGCGGCTGTTTTTACGATTCGTATGTTTACCTGGTGCAGACTTTCAAAATCCGGGATGGAAAGAGCGCAACTTATGGCATGATGATCATAAGAAAACCGCTTTTCCCGGAGCTTCTTTTCCAACTCTGAAAGAAGCGGTATTTAGGAGGAACTATGAAAATTGCAACTATCGGCTCTGGTGCGATTGTGGATCAGGCTTACGCGTCCTTCGCCCAGATTCCTTCCATTGAACCAGCCGCTGTCTATTCGAGGACAATGGAAAAAGCCAGAGCGTACGCCGATCGCCATCATGTTACAAAGACGTATGACAATCTGGAGGAAATGCTGGCGGATGAAGAAATCGATACCGTCTATATTGCTTCGCCAAACTCTCTGCACGTACCGCAGGCAAAAAAAGCGCTGGAAGCGGGCAAGAACGTCATTCTCGAAAAGCCGTTTGCGGCCAGCGTCGCTCAGGCCCAGGAACTCTTTGATCTTGCTGAGAAAAACGGTGTAATGATTTTTGAAGCCATCACCAGCATTCACACCCCAAACTTCCATATTCTTCAGGACAATCTTTCCAGAGCGGGAAAAATCCGGGAATGCGTCTTCAACTTTTCGCAGTATTCCCGGAAGTACACACGGTACATGGAAGGCATTGTCGATAATGTGTTCAATCCAGAAATGGAAGGCGGTGCGCTGATGGATATCGCCATTTATAACATCCATCTTGCATTGGCTCTGTTTGGAAAGCCGAAGGAAGTCTTCTATTATCCGCTCAAGGGATGGAACGGCATCGATTCGAGCGGCGTTCTGATTCTGATTTATCCTGAATGGATCGTTACATCTATTGGATCCAAGGATTCTTCCAGCGACTATCTGGCCGTCATTCAGGGGGAAAAGGGAACCTTCCGTATTGGAAAAGGCAGTACCGGGAAAATGGAATATATCGACTTCGTCGCTCCGGCCAGAGAAAACGAAAAGAATGAAGCCGAACAGATTTCCATCGATCAGGGCCTGCACATGGTTTATGAATTTGCGGATTTTGAAAAAGCAATTTCCAGCCACGATGAAAAAGCCTATGAGAAATACAAAGAGGAAACGCTGGCTGCTCTGTCTGTTCTGGAAGAAGCCAGAGCGCAGATGAACGCCAGAAAGTGATCCGCAGGCGGGTCTCTTTTCACATTGAGATAAACAGAAAAGCTCCTGCCTCTTTCGCCGTAATTGAACGACGGAAAAGTACAGGAGCTTTCTCCTTTTTGAACACCTGCAGCGGGGTGCGAGGGAGGGGATCGGAAATACGGAAAAACGGAATTGCGAAGCTATTCGAATCCAGATCGGCATTGGCCAAAGGAAAGAATGCGCCAATCCCCTATGACGCCGAATTATCTGGCGGCCGATCGACGGCTGCGCACCTGTAAAACCAGAGCGACAACAGCCAGAATGGCGGCAGGCGTCAGAAATTCAATGGCGCGTGCGGTCACAAACGCCCAGTACGGGGCGGAAGAGACGACCGGCGCGGAAAGAAAATAGCGCACGTAGTCCCACAGGGAAGTCAGAGCGAAAAAGCCGGCCATCAGCCCCGCGCCAATCCACCAGTATTTTGGTTTTTTCATACCTTCTCCTTTCATATTTCAATACACCTGTATGTTTTGCTTCTGCAGGACGATTCAGAAAGGTTCAGCTCCAGAACGGCAACTGAAAAGAACAAAGTCTTTGATTGCCATCCCTGCAGAAGAAAACGCGTATTTACTCCAGAACGATTTCGATACCGTCCGGTTTTCTCATGACCGAATCGACAAAAGACTGTACCCAGCTTTTGGAAATGTCCATTCCTTCGGCAGTGATGTAATGATTAGCGGCCATATCGTCGTTATATTCGTGAATGGTCGTAGTCCGGTATTCGCGAAGATCCGGCGAGATCCAGGTGATCGTCGGGGTGAATCGGATATCGGAAAAGGATGCTTTATGCGTATCAAAATCGTAGCTCAGGGTGAAGTTCGCCATGCCGCCGACCATGGTTTCGTTGGTGTTCTGCGCGGAGACGAAATTGCCCAGCGAGTAGTACACGAGCGTCTCCTGTTCGGGACTTTTGATGATTTCAACCGGCTCGATGACATGCGGATGGGTACCGATGATTACTTCCACCCCTTTGGAGTTCAGATAGTTCGCGACTTCAATCTGTTCCGCATTTGGGGAGGTCTGATATTCGTCGCCCCAGTGCATCGCGACGATCTGCACATCGCTGACGGCGTTCAGGGCGTCGAGCTTCTGATCGATCAGTTCATAGTTGATGGGTCCGTTTCCGCTGCGGTAGACATCCACGAGCCAGGGCATATCTGCGGGAATGGCGCCTTCCAGACCGTAGGTGAATCCGCAAAGTCCAACGCGAATGCCGTTGATGTTTCGAACAACGGGCGCGGCTGCGTCTTCTTCACTGACAAAGGCACCGGTTTCGGAAAGATCCGGATAATGTTCGCGCATATATTCCTTTTCGTAGATCAGGTCCTGCGCTGTTGCATCCAGAGAGTGATTGCTGGAAATGGAGAACCAGTCAAAGCCGGAAGCCATCAGCGAATCGATCATTTCGATCGGCCCATTGAAGGCGGGGTAGCCGGAAAGGCCAAACGCATCGCCGGCGCAGACCGTTTCAAAGTTGCAGTAGGCAAGGTCTGCACTTTGAAAATACGGAACGGTCATTTCATAAATCGGGGTGAAATCCCTGCTGTTGTGGTCCTGCTCATAGTAGACGAAAATCGTATCGTGAAGCAGATTGTCGCCAACGCCGGTAAACGTAAAAGACGAAGTGGAATCCCCGCTTTTTTGAGCGCCGGCGGTCGGCTGCCCGCTCTTTTCACTGGCTTGGTCTGCTGAATTTCCATCCATGCTGACCCAGCGGGAAGGAGAAAAGCGATTTCCAAAAAAGAGAACGCCGCAGACCAGGGCTCCAGCCGCAATTGCGGAAACCCAGATCCACCCGGTTTTCCGTCTGCGTGTCCTGGAAGAGCGAGGCTGGTGTTCAGAAGATGGGTTCCTGGATGAAGATGCCATAGCCGTGTACCTTTCTTTTTCTTTCTTGAGAAGTCCGGTTTCCACGGACGAAAATGCCGTCGCAGGAGTTCTTTAAGAAACTCTGGAAGAGAATTATTTATCCCGACAGGCACAAATACTGTGTTCATTATTTCATCTGGCTAACTAAAGCTCAATGAAGCCGGTGTGATCGGGGTCGGTTCGGCGCAAATGAAGAATATTAAAGAAGAAGATAAAAGAAGGCAGAGGATCCAGGCCGCCGAACGCGTTTCTGGAAAATGCGGGATTCAATGGAAAAGCAAAGAAATACAAACCATTCGTTTTCAAAAGGCGAAAGGCTCTGTTGAAGACGAAAAGAAAATTTTGCATGCTTTTCCATACAGGGAAAGACCAATGCTGTTCACTTAAGCTTCACAAGCTCACTTACAAATCAGGTTAGTTCC
>NZ_CAPAEZ010000113.1:0-4113 GCF_948576815.1 uncultured Allobaculum sp. | reverse complement strand
AAGTGGACCAGTTTTCAATTACGCAACTGGACCAGTTTTCAATTGACAAAAACAGCTCATCCAGATGATTTTCCGATTTGGTTCGAGAGAATCACGAACGATATTCTTCGCTATTGTCCAAGCACAGTTTATTTTGATCCGGATCCGGATCACCCGGAAGATCTCGACAATTACGTGTTCGATCTGTCCTTGATGAACCTGATTGTCATTCCGATCACAGAAAATTTTCTGAAGGGGGACTGTCTCGCTTTTTCAACGGTTTTCCGGATGATTCAGGTAAAGAACATTCCCTTTCTCCCTGTACTGACGGACCTTTCTTTAACCGAAGAATTTAACGAGAAGTGCGGAACCGTCCAGGCAATCTGTCCGATTTCTTCCGATGTGACCGAAATCCCCTATGAAACGAAACTCAGGAAATTTCTGGAGTCTGCTTTTCTTGACGACAAACTGCAGAAAGAGGTCAGCGCCCTCTTCGAGCACCGGATTTTTCTGAGCTATCGCAAGAAAGATCGCCAGAAAGCGCAGCAGCTCATGCGTGTCATTCATGAAGACGAACAGCTTTATACCATCGCCATCTGGTATGACGAATTCCTGAAGCCCGGTGAAAACTTCGACCTTTCCATTCAGAACAGTCTTCAGGAAAGCGATCTGTTCGCCCTGGCGGTAACGAACAATATGGTCTACGAGCCAAACTATGTCCGGCAGATCGAGTACCCGCTGGCCGTAAAGCTGCAGAAAAAGGTTCTGCCGGTACTGATGGAAAATGAAACCGTCAATCGTAAGGCGTTAGAAGCTGTTTTTCCAGGCGTCCATACGGTTTATCCGATACATTCGAACGATCTTCGTAATCAGCTTTTCGAACTGAAGAAAAACTATACGCCGTTCACACCAAAGAACTGCTATCTGATCGGTCTCGCGTATGTGTACGGGCTGGATGTCGAAATCGACTATGAAAAAGGCATCCGTCTGATCCGTAAAGCAGCCGATCAGAACTATTTCCCTGCTGTTCAGGAACTCGTAAAAATCTATCGCGATGGAATTGGTGTTCGTATGGATTTTGATCAGGCAGCTTTATGGGCAAAAGCCGCGGCACAGCTGCAGCCTGGCATCGAAACCTGTGAAACGGCAGGCGATATTCTTGCCCAGAACAATCAGATGGAAGAAGCGATTTTCTTCTATACGCAGGGAAAAGAAATCGCAGACCAGAATCTTCTTGAGCGCATCCCTTCGCTCAACGAGGATACGAATTTGCAAGACACCTTGTATTGCATACGTGCGAAAAGCGTCTTTTACCAGAAAATTGGCGAACAGTACATCTATCTCAATCAGCTGGAACAGGCCAGAGACAGCCTGGAAGATGGAATTCGACTGAACCGCCAGATGATTCAGGCGGAAAACCATCCGGTCTACCAAGTCGATCTGGGCTTCTTTCTGATCAACCTGGGAAGACTGGAACGAAGAGAGCAGCACCTGATCCAGGCCGAATCCTTTTATCGACAGGCACGGGATATTTTCGAAAGTCTTGTTTTGCAGGATGAATCTTCTCTGCATATTCGTACTCTGGTAACCTGCGAGCTCACTTTGTCCGACCTTCTCTGCGAAAGAAACCGGTCGGAACAAGCTCGCCCGATCGTCAAAAAGGCCTTAGATCAGGCGATAAAGCTTTCGGCGCAGGATCCGACTCTGCTTCATACATATTTGTGCGGATGCGCCTGGCAGTCTGTTCTCTATCTCCAAAACTCCTCATGGAATGTGGATGAGGCAGTAGAGACAGCGCGCAAACTGATCGAATACATACAGGAAAATCTGGAGGATCTGCATACTGCCGCTACGGAACATCTGTGTGCGCTCTGTTACAAAACCGGGGGAAAAACATTTTACCTTCAAAAAGATTTTTCCAGTGCAGAGTCCTGTTATCGAAAGGCCATTGCCCTTTATGAAAAAGCCTGATCCCTTCATCCTTCCCCTTCAGAACAAAACTCTCTGGCGGTTACCCTGCTTGATCTCTCCGATCTGTGCTATGACGAGAACCGCTATCAAGAAGGCATGGAACTTTGCCTGCGTGCAGCATACCTGCTGGAAAACTATCCTTCCTCAAAACCTCTGCCGGATATTCTGATGTCCCTTGGCTCGGCTTATTCAAGGCTCGATATTTTCTATTCCGTTCTCGGAAATTCTTCTCAGGCAGACCAATATCGTGAAAAGTGCAGACAGATCTATACGGATCTTTCGGATCGCCATGAACTGCCTGGCAATCCCATCAACTATGCGATCGCACTCATACGCGCCGGCCAGATGGCCATGACCGAAAATAATTATCCAGGCTGCCTCGACTATCTGCATCAGGCGGATGCGCTTTTGTCCTCTGTCGAAAAAGAAGCAGAAAATGAATACATCGCTTTGCAGAGAAGCATCGTCTGGTATCGAATGGCCACCTGCTATAGTATCCCGGATGAGCCCGGCTATGATTTTGATACCGCGAGAGCACTTTCTTTAAGGACGCTGCACACGCTTCAGGCAATACAGAATAAGAGCGGAGCCGATGTGATTCTCCCCTTTCAAATTGACGTTCTTCTTCAGCTGGCTTCGATCTTCATCGCTCATTTTGAAGGAGAAAAAGCAATCCAGTTTCTCCAGGAGGCAGAACAGCTCTGTCATACCTTGTGGAATCAAGCTGAACCGGAAAGTACTTTGATCCTTAAGATGGCTTCGATCCAGCTTCAGTGGGGAAACATCCTTATGAATGATTCATCCCCTGAACAAAGCGTGCTTCATTATCAGAAGGCACTTTCCCTTCTGGACCGACTGTCCCAGGATACGCTGAGCACGGATACTCTTGCTCTTCGCGTTACAGTTCGTTTCTCTTTGTCCATGGCGTTTCAGTGTCTTGGGCAGGTGGATGATGCCATAGAAACGCTTTATGAACTGATCCAGATGCGTACTCTCTATCCGAATTATTTCTTTACTCTCGCTTCACAGGAACCGTTTGTGCAGGCGTATGGGACTCTGGCCGATTTGTATACAGTTAAGGAAATGTATACGCGGGCTGTCGCCTGTTATCAGGAATCGATCCGAATCTATCAGTCGATCTGCTCCCAGAGTGCTATACCTACAGGTCTTTCGGATCTGGCGGATCTGTACCTCCGTTATGGAACACTGTACTGTCTCCCCTGCAAAATGCAGAATTTTGAAAAAGCGCAAGGTCTGTTTTTCCTTTCCCTGGATGTTCTGGACAAGTCAATCGAGCTTTTCCGCCGCCCGGCCGATTACTGGGAAAAAGCGCAGCTGTTTTATCTGCTCGGAGAAAGCTTCCTGGGAATTGAGGATCCGGCAGAGGGTATTGTCTGGCTGCAGAAATCGATTGTAGAAATGCAGAAACTTCGAAAAGCGAAAATTGTCTATCCAGATGATCTGAGCGATTTGGACTGGCTGTTCGACGCTTTTGAAGATCTGATCAATCTCTGTAACGATGGTGCGGACACAGCCGCTGCAGGCGATCCGGATCCAGAAGCGTTTGCGATCGATCATGTAAATGTATGTCGGCAGGTCATTGAAGAAGAGGGAGCTTCTTTTGTACCCCTTTGCAGACTCTGTCGCGCTCTTCTGATCCTTTTCCGTATCGAGATGGGTAATGGAAATTATGGAAAAATAGCTCAGATTCGACCAGAACTGCTTCAGATTTCAAATGACATCCTGGCGCTTGAAGAAAATGAGATCAGTCTGGAATATCGAGCCCGTGCTCTGTGCTGCGTTGGCATGGACTATCTGGAAACTTCAAGCGATTCCCTTGCCGCGGATTATCTTTTTCAGGCGGTGGATCCGTTTTACAGGCTGACTCGCCTTACGGAGGCCCCGGAAATTCTGGATCTGTTTGCGCAGACCGCCCAGACGCTCGGAACGCTCTATATCGAGCTGGGGCAGAACGAGAACGGGCAGGCAAGCCTTCAGCTGGCTGGCCGCATTCGAAACCGTTTCAAAACCCTGTATCCCGATCTTATATAACGCAAGGATCGGATCGGCAATAAAAAATCCCCGAAGAATATCGGATTTTTCCTTTTTCCTTCGGGGATTTCATTTTGTCTGGCAGCTTCCTATCTTTGCCTTGCGGCTATT
>NZ_CAPAEZ010000112.1:0-4180 GCF_948576815.1 uncultured Allobaculum sp. | reverse complement strand
GCTGTTTTCTTAGATATCTAAAGGTGATTTGACGACTGAGAGAAGCGATTTCCCTCAGCGCTCAACTATAATAACACGGGCATCGAAGTGACGCAAGCATTATTTGTGAATTTTTAAAACAATTTCACGACTAGCTGATTGGGCTGTTATTTCGCTTTTTGCGTACAAACAGCTTTTCATTTATACACCTCAAAAAGAAAGAACGCAAATCTTATGCTCCTGGGATCGCCCCCCAGAAAATTGATTTTCCGTCTGCTTTCTGTACAGCTCATCGGGTTTCCATAAAAAAGGAGGACTCTGGTTTTACTTTCCAGAGTCCTCACAATCGGTTTAAAGCGTACGGCATCCAGATTCAGATGCCGTTTCGAACGTTCCTTTTTCGAACAGACTGAGCTTAGTCATTCTGTACTGTAGGAAGGTGATTCGCATTGGGGAGAAGACGCAGGGCCAGAAGAAGCGCATGGAGCGTTTCGACTTCCTGGTCGACCTGATCCTGACTTTCCGGATGATTCAGGATTGCTTTGGCCGTTTCTGTTTCTTCTGCCAGCTGCGTCCAGCCTGTGCTTTCGTAGTCGGTTTCCTCAAATTTGAGGTGATCGACTTTATCTGTGAGCTGAGCGAGCAGTTCCGTATGGATCGTTTCCATTTCTTCCGGGGCAATCGTGTGCGCAGCTGCCTGCATTGCATCCGCAACCGCTTTGGTCTGTGCATGAACGCTCATTCTCACCTCCTGAGAAGAGGCAACGGCCGAGCCATAGCTGCTCGTCTGCGACGGCTTGCTCATGCTGTCAACGGCGCTCTGCAGGCTGGCTTTTGCACTCTCGTCGAGATCTTCATTTGCGAGCAGCCAGCGAACTTTCGCACTGTCGCGAATACCCTGCCTGAGCATTTCATAACGCGGGGTACTGTAATAGTTCTTGCCCTGAATCAGATCGGTATTACCTCTCTCAAGCGGATAGATAAACCAGCCGTCTCCCGGTTCCCAATAGCGGTAAGTAGCGTCGCCGTGCATGTCATAGACGTAGTTATCGAATGCCCAGCGCATGTAACCGTCGGTTTTGAGGGTAACGGTATAGAACATATCCCAGTAGTTGTCGCCTGGATCGGAAATCATGAAGTTCGACGGATAGTCGCCCGTGCACGTATAGAACGTGGTGTTCAGACCTTTTTCGCGTCGATGCTCGGACAGCGCAGCCGTTTGTTCCTTGGATGTATTGCCCAGGTTGACGGAAATATCGTCAATCTTATCTGTGAAATCATAATAGGACGGAGCACTGTAGTTCAGTGCGGAAGAAATCTTGAACTGTTTGCCGTCTTCGGTCTTAATCGAATCGATCAGCTCAACAGCCGGTTCCAGCATATCCAGACTTCTTTCATCCATGGAAATATAGGTGATGTCGGTCCATCCTTTTTCCTCGGAATGCTGCAGATAGTCCTGCAGAAAGTCGGTCCAGATTTCTTTCCATTCGTCGCTTCCCGGCGTAAAGGTCTGGGATTTGGTCGAGCTCGTTGCTTCATCAAACCACGAAATCTGGTTGTTCCATGGAACGATGGAATAGGCCTTGATCTGACCAATGCCGTTGGCTGGATCCAGAACGCCGCATTCAATCATGAAATTGATCCAGGTATCGTACCAGGAATAGTCGAAATCCCAGGTACCGTCAGACTTCTTCGTCCACTGCACCATGGACAGGTCGTTATAGAACGACTGATGGCCCCAGGCCTGATCCACAATATTGGCTACCGCATCGTGACCGCCGATGGCCGCATAGTCTTCGTAGGAATCACGCATGAGATCCAGATGTTCTTGGGTGAAATAGAAATCTTTCTGACTGTCTGTGCAAATCGATCCCTTGTTATTGGCACCTAAGCCAAGATAGTTGTCCGCTACCGAGAACGGATGCTGCCAGAGCTGAATTCCAGTCAGTTCCGGATCCGGCTGCTGTACATTAATGACTTCCAGCGTATAGTCGAGTTCCTTCAGCGAAGACGCTTCATCGCAGGAGATACGAACCTTGCCTTTGTACGTACCCGGTTTCGTCGAAGCGGTCGTGCCAAACTGGATCCAGGCAAAGCGAATCGACTGTGCAGGAATGGTAATCTTGCCGGGATTGCCGATCAGATCCGGGAACTCCTTAACCGGCGCACCCGAATTGCCGCGTCCAATATTGGCCGTAGTCGTTTCGAGCCAGCCATAATGCATGGCTGATGCCGGCAGTTTATCTCCGTCTTCATTCACGAAATCGGAAAAACTCAGTTCTACGTTATGAAGGTCTTCGCCCATGGACGCTACGTTGACTTTCGAGTTGATCGTGTCATTTTTCCAGAGCGTTCCCTTAAATGAATCGCCCTCACCCGCATAGAGGCTCGAATAGTTTTCCGGAAGATCCAGAAGCTTTTCGTTGCCGACATAGGCATTCATCGTCGACAGATCGGGATCGACATTGAGAACAATTGAAGCGCTGATTTCCGGATGATCTTTCAGTTCTGCCATAATGGTTACCTTTTTCTTTTCTGTAACGACATCCTTGCCAGCGATGGTGACTTTTCCGTTTTCATCCACTGCGGCAATTGTCGGGTCGCTGCTCGTCCAGACGAGAGTACCCGTCGAATTCCATGGCTGGAACTCTTTTTCGAGTGTCAGTTCTGTTCCTGGAATTGCTGTCGTCGCTGTACTGTGAAGAGAAACAGAAATCGGTGTCAGTTCCTCATGATAGACTTTCAGATAATCGAGCTGAATGGCCATATCGGGCTGATCCTTCAGTTCCACTTTCAGCGTATGTTCGCCTTCTTCAAGCGTATCTGAAGCCCAGATCAGCTGCTGATTCACACGCGTATCGCTCGTAGCGCTGGCGGTTCCCACTTCTACGCCGTCAATAGAGAACGTATAAACGCCATGACCAGGGGCTTTGGTTGCCCACATTTCGACTTTATTGCCGATGAACTTCATTTCAAAGGAGTCTCCGTCATAGGCATAGTGCTCATATCCGTCGTGAAATGCGTCTGGATAAGCTGTACCGCCGCCTTTCCAGTTTCCGTTGTATTTCACTTTAAAGAGCTCATCATCTTCCGTGATGTCCATATCTTCGACGATCGTATAGCCCTTGAACGGTTCTGGTTCACCACTCGACCAGACTTTAAAGTAAGTAACGCTCATTCCATAAAGCGTTCCGGAAGCCGCCGCATTGGCTTCATCCAGAATGGTCAGCTTCAGCGTATGCTCTTTTTCATCCAGGTTAAGATTCGAATCTTCGGAACTGAACAGGAGCGTATCCGCTCCAGTTCGGCTTTCGGCCCACGCATCGTAGGTAACGGCTTCTCCGTCATCAATGGAAACGGAAAACTTCCGATGATTGGGGGCTTTTACACCGTAGATTTCCACTTTCTGGCCTGTAAACGTAAAAGTCAGACTGGCGCCAGCCTGATTGGCATAATGCTCGGTTGCAGCCGGATCGGCGCTTCCGCCTGCTGTCCATCCGCCGTTATTCGCGTTGCCTTCGGAATAGGCAATGGAGGCGTCCGTGTCATCCACTGTTTTTTCGGTAAGAGTTTCTGCCTGCGGCATCAGCGCTGCATTTTTCATGATCGTTTGAGCCGGTGTCCAGGATTTCGCCAGAACCGGAACAGGAACAATCAGACTCATTGCCATGCTGCCTGCGCAAAACAGGCTTCCCATTCTGCCAAACGTTTTCGCTCTGGCAGATGTTCTGCTGTGATTCTTCATAAATCCTCACTTTCTTTCTCGACCGAAAGCACAGAACCCGATTGGGAATCCATGCTCCCAGTAAAATCAGCGGTCAAGAACGGTTGTTTTCCAGCTGCACTGCCCGCTGCAGCCTGTCTTTTGAATTTGCCCGATTAAAAGACGAAACGTCTATTCTTTTCCGCTTTCATCCATCATCTTAACGTATTTACGAAATCCCAAAGATTTCAATTTTTGTGAAATCCGCAATCCAATTTCAGTTTGTTTGAAAAAATTTTGAACAGCGTTCCGCTCAGAACTGAATCTTTACACCGCTTCTGGACCAGTTCTACCTGCTGTCCGGGCGGACGGCAGCGACCGGATCAGATCCCGGATTTCTCACTTCCAGAACGCAGACTATGAAAAAATCCCCGAAAGATATAGGATTTCTCCTTTATCCTTCGGGGATTTCATTTTGTCTGGCAGCTTCCTATCTTT
>NZ_CAPAEZ010000111.1:0-4773 GCF_948576815.1 uncultured Allobaculum sp. | reverse complement strand
AATTATCCCAAGGAGGCGGTCGAGAAAATACCCGTCTTTTATTTGACGCTTACTCTCAAATTTCAAAATAACAGAACGGAAAAAGGGGACGGATCGTGAAGATCCGTCCCCTTCGTTTTGCTTGAAAGGAAACTGTAAAACTTTTTCGCCTGTCGGATAACCGAAAGGCTGGGCAATATGATTTGGGCTTAAATAAAACTTATTTCAGGCTGGAAAGCTTGCCGGCTTCGGGTTTCAGTCGCATAGCCAGGTCAGCCTTGGCCAGATCGCGGGCAGTCTGATCGATCTGAGCCTGACTTTCAGCCTTATCGAGCAGAGCTTTGGCGGCAGTGAGTTTTGTTCCAAAGTCTGTCTTAGCATTGCCATCCTTGTAGGAAGCAAGGCCTGTGTTAACGGTCTCGGCATGGCGGATTGCTTCACGAAGGAGGTCGTAGTTGTATTCAATCGGTTCGACTTCTTCGAGTGCAGCATAGGCATCGAGAAGAGCCTCAGCAGCATTGGCCACTGCCGTTGCATCTTCGCCGCTCATGCGTGCAGCCTGTGCATCGACGTAAGCAGCACGGAAGGCTGCCCAGGCTTCATCGGAGCCTTTCTGTTCGCCTTCATACGTGGTTTTGGTCGTATTGAGTGCGTTGATAACTGCGGTGGCATCTACGAGGTTATTTGCAGCTTCGAGAGCTTCTGCTTTCAGAGCGTCCCATGCCTGCGCGCGAATGGATTCGGTGGCGTTCACCTTGTCCATTACCTTCTGATAGGCTTCCGCCGTATCGATTGTCATGTTTGTAACATCCAGATCTTTGATGGAGTTCAGAGCTGCCTTTGCAGCTGTGAGAGCATCGCCGGTCAGAATGTCATTTGGACCTTCTGCATACAGTTCTTCGGCTGCTGCAAAATCGCGGTCGTTGATGGTGGAGAGACAGGTGAGCTTGAATCCGTTGATGGAAACCGGATTGCCTTCGTCATCAGTTACATCGACTTTCTGCAGATCGGTTGTGGAAGTGAAGGTTCCGTTGATTGTCTTGACAACAGCGCCATTGGCGTCGAGCAGTTCCAGCTTATAGTCCTTGATCGAACCGTTGACGTTGCCGCGGCCCTTGTAATCGATCTTGTTTACAGACAGTGTCTTTCCAAAATCAACTTTGATCCAGTGCGGATTATCATCCGTGCACTTGTCGCTGCCGCTGTAGTTTGTGTGCCAGCGATCGTTAGGATTGTCGTTGATGGCAGCCATCGCGCCGCTGTCGCCGTTCGATGTTCCGGAAGCTTCAGAGCAGGCGGAAGCACTCCAGCCATTACGGCTGTAAACCTGCGAGGACAGTTCTTCCGGATCGGCCGGTGCTTCGTCTTCGATTTCAGAAAGCGGTTTGGCAGCGTTGGAAATGCGGATGTTGCCGATCTTGCCGCTGAAGCCGGCATCGGCCATCGTGTAGTCTCCGCCAGTGAGCGAAAGACCGATGAGAGCCTTGTCGTAAAGGGAAGCGTACAGCGTGCCGTCGATGTAAATCTTCAGCATGCCGTTCGCGGTTTTGGAAGCGGTGATGCGATGGTTCTTTCCATCGTTGATTTTGCCTTCGTCTACCGTATGCGTTTCGTGTTCTACGTATTCATCGGTACCGAATTTGCCGGTGTCTTTGGAATCGACGTAGGTACGCTGATCCAGCGAACTGAGGGTATGGCTTCCGACTTTGAAGTTCAGATAGCCGTTTTCATCAATGGAAAGGGCTACGTCGCTGCCGGAGTTAAACAGCGCTTTGGACATCGCGGTCGTATTGAGATCCATAACGATCGAGAAATCCTGCGTTCCGGACAGCGTATTGGAATCGCTGAGGGAAACTTTGGAAGTCGGCTGCGTGAAGTAGGTATCCAGGTCTGCATCGTAGGACTTGCTCAGGGATTCGGGAAGAACGCCCTTGTTTGTCGTATCGAGAATCAGACCGTTGCGGTATACAGGAACGTTGAGTTTGATCGTTCTTTCCACACCGGAAGCATCTTTTTCGGTGATTTCCACCTCAGGGTTCGTAAGGCTGCCGATGGAGAAGGGGATCGATACAGTGCGGTAGTCGTCATGGAGTTTGAAGTCAGTAATTTCCTTGCCGTCGACTTTGACGGATACAGGGGTAACGCGCTGATCAAATTTCACAGCGAGCGTGTTGTTGTCGGTATTCTTTGCGGATACCGCTTTTGGAGCAGATGGAGCTTTGGCACCGAAGTGGTAAATCACCATTTCGTTTGCCGGAACGGTTACGGTGATGGAATCGCCGTAGCTGTACGTTTCCGTGCTCGTGCCGGAAACGAACGGACGAACGCTGATGTAGGAAAGGTTTTTCACAGAGGCATCCACGCCGGCCTGTGCATCCAGTTTGAGTGTATACGTCTGTTCGGAAGAAGTCGGGTTGACAACAGAAACGATGCCTTCCTGACCTTTCCATGCGGAATACCCGTAAACCTGAGCATTGCCCGGAACGCCGCCATGCAGACGGGAAGTTTTCAGAACATCCTGATTGGTTTCCATCCAGTCCAGGACGTCCATGGTAATTTCGTATTTTTCTTCATTCACGATCGATGGAGAATAGTAAAGTTCCCAGAACAGAGTACCGCGCATGGCGTTGGCAAACATGTACTGGCGGAAGTCCGCATCGGTCGCATTCGAACCTTTGCCCTGGTTGTTGACCTGGCCGTGGTTGTCGGAAACGCCGTAAATCGGTTCGTGGTTGTAGAAGTGGTTCTGCGGGAACTGAACCTGGAACTTGTTGGCAAGGTTATAGTACACGTTGTCTCGGTAGTAAATCTTGCGGATATGGCGAGCAGCTGTACCAGCTACGTCATTGGTGTCATCGGAGTTCTGCAGCCATACGGTATTGACCCACTGCAGCATCCATGGGGACAGCTCGACAAAGCAGGTCGCGTTGATGAAGAGCGGTCTGCCCTGCGAAGCATTGAAGGCACGTACATTTTCAAACAGATCCGTCCAGTGTTCCCAGAGATCGGATGTGTAGTACATGTTGTTCGGTCCGCCGACCATGTGGTCATGTGCTGCGTTTGTGCAGTGACCGGTCGCAAAACCGTCCCACTTCCAGTATTCAACGCCATAGTCTTTCTGCCACATTTTGGCGAGACGTTCAAAGTTGTCGACATACTTGTGGGAAGCGATACAGATATCGCCTTTGGAGTAGCCGGTGCCGGCTTCTTCAATAATGTGAGCAATGTTGCCTTCTGATCCATAGCCGCCGCGCGGGCCGATCCAGATACCGAATGTGGACTGGAGCTTGTTGGCCAGAGAAGTAGACGTATAGAAATCGTTCGGGAACTTGTCGTTGATTTCCCAGAATCCGGTACGGTTTACGTTGTTTCCGTATTCGGAGTTGAACTGGGTTTCGTTATACGCATAGGAGTTCCAGCCGTCATCGACAACGTATGCATCGAGCGGTTCAACGCCGTTGCGGGAAAGTCCGTCTTCAACACCGACGAAGGATTTTTCAATACTTGCATCGGTGATGTTTTTCATGTTGTCGTACCAGGAGTTGTACTGCTTGCGGAATACGGTCGGCGTTGCGATGTCTTCAATGTAGTTGAAGAAGTCGGTCTTCACTTCATTGACTGTCGTTCCGCGGGCTGCACCGATGACGTTCTGCCAGGAGACAAACTTGTCATCCGTCGTCAGCATATTGTCTTCCTTCATTTTGGAGAAGGACTTGCCGGAGTAGTAGCGAACCTGCGTGGTTTTATCCGAAGGTCTGTATTCCGTTTCGGCTACCGGGAACTCGCTTCCCATAAACAGGCCGTCTACATAAATCGGCTGACCGAGCATGGAATCGTGCGCATCCAGACCGCCGTAGCCAAAGCCGCCGGCATTCGTCGGATGGGTCCAGATCGTATCGGCATCGTCATCCGGAATCACAAATGCATCCTGATCGATATAGCTAACGACCGCGGTATCCTTGCTGGATTTGATTTCCAGGAAGGAACGCATGTAATCCTTGCCGTCTTCGGCGACATAGATTTCATCGATATCGAACGTCGTTCCGCCAAAGTCGTACGGCTCATAGCTGATCGTCAGCTTGACGCCGTTTTCGGTATCTGCTTTTTCAGCTTTTTCGAACGTAAGATCGCTGGTTTTGATCGTTCCTTCCTTGCCGATCGCCTGCTCATCCAGGCTGCGGTATTCCGGACCCTGATAGGCGTCGGAGTACAGATTGACTTCGGCCATCGCAAATTCTTCGGCAGTACCCATAGCCATGCCGGTAAACTGCAGACGGATATGCTGGGTGGTTACAGCAGTATTAAGGTTGCAGTAAACGCAGTCGCCGACGTTATACAGGCTGTCAACCTGATGGAGGTTATACGCAGCTTCGGTGAAGGCACCTTTGCCTGCGGATACCCAGTTCGTACCGTCTTCACTTGTGAAGACTTCGAATGCGCCGACGGTACCGTTTTTGCCGTCTACGGCATTGCCTGCACCGGGACGCTTATCAAGAGAGAAGGATTTGACGGTCTGTTCAGATCCAAGATTGAGGTCTACATTAATCGGGAATCCATTGTGATTTCCCTGACCAGGACCGCCTTCATCCGGATAGGTTGAGAGATCGCCATCGATGATCGACTTAAAGGAGGCATCAGTAAAGGCTCCGTTATTTTTCGGTGTGATCGAACCGGTCCAATCCGTGCGATCGAGAGCCTGTGTCGGAACGGTTACTTTCTGCGGAATTTTGTTTTCGAAGAAATGTAAGCGTCAAATAAAAGACGGGTATTTTCTCGACCGCCTCCTTGGGATAA
>NZ_CAPAEZ010000110.1:0-5148 GCF_948576815.1 uncultured Allobaculum sp. | reverse complement strand
CAGTTTTCAAATCCGATTTTCGCTTTTTTGGACCAGTTTTAAACTACAAAAAACACCAATGCCATTCGGTTTTCCGGATAAAACAATGATTTGAACCTAACCTGTCTCAGAAGTCGTACCTTCTTCACGGTGATATCACGGTGACGTTATCTTATTTGGATAGTATATCTTGTCTTTTGAAAAATTTGGCGCACTTAAAAAGAGCTGCTGTTCAGTATCTCCAAAACAATCTTAGTTGTATAAGAAAATTATCTACATTATTCGGTGCTGATTTGAGTCCGGTTTTCTTTGAGTATGCCGATCAAAATACCTGCCTTCTTTGACCTGCGATTTATGCTTCCAGATCTGCCTGAGCAGATATTCTTCATCCAGGAACTCGTAATTAAAGAACTTTCTAAGAAGCTCAAAGGCGAACTTCCGGTTGAGGACCGTTTTCCGTTTTGGCTGTTTCCTGGGAGCGGGTTGATGAATCTCGCAATAGGTGACGCCTGCGCTGCAGAGATTACAAAAGGTCAGACGAGCCCAGATCTCCTGCTTAACCGCATCCATCTTTATGGGTCTTGGAAAAACGGTACAGACCCTGGCATGGCTGGAAAAAGAGCATCAGAAAGATCCGGAAAAGAAAGCGCTTCTGGTGGTACCGGCTTCGCTCATTGCTAACTGGCGAAAAGAAGCATCGCAGTTTACTCCCGATCTGAGCGTGGGAATTCTTCATGGCAAAAAAGCCGTAGATGCCTTTAAAACGTCTGACAAAGTGGATCTCCCGTTTCTGAATCTGACCACGTACGGCATAGTTTCTCGTCTGGACGCCTTAAAAGACATTCACTGGGATTTCTTAGTCCTCGATGAAGCGCAGGCAATCAAGAATCCCAAAACCAGACAGACATCTTCCGTCAAAGGTCTGCAGGCCCATATGCGTCTGGCGATGACCGGTACGCCGATCGAAAACGATCTGATCAACCTCTGGTCGATCTTTGATTTCCTCAATCGAGGCGTCCTGGGAACACAGAAAGAGTTTGCGAACTTTATTCAACAGGGGCAGGCATCCGAGTCGGACTATCTTGGAAAGCTGCAGAAAACCATTTCTCCCTTTTTGCTGCGCCGGCTCAAAAGCGATAAGCGCATCATCAGCGATCTGCCCGATAAAATCGAACAGAACGATTACATTGAGCTAAGCGAGTCTCAGATCGTTCTTTACAAAAAGATCGTCTCGGAGCTGGCTGAAAAACAGGCACAGTCTATGAACGGCGAAATCGACAGCCATGCCAGCATTGAGCACAAGGGACTTGTCCTTTCTACCCTGAGCAAGCTGAAGCAGGTATGCAATCACCCGGATCAGTATCTCGGAGATACGGCGTATGTGCCCTCTGAATCGGGCAAATTCAAAATGCTCGCCGAGCTCTGTGAACCAATTGCCCAGAATCATGAATCCGTTCTTATCTTTACACAGTACCGGGAAATGACCGAGCATCTGGCCAAATTTCTGGAAACGATCTTCGGAGCGAAAGGATTTATCATTCATGGGCAGACTCCAATCAAGAAAAGGCAGAAGATTGTGGATGTGTTTAACCGGCAGGAAACGTATATTCCATTTGTCGTACTGTCTTTAAAGGCTGCCGGTACCGGTCTGAATCTGACGCAGGCCAGCCATGTCATTCACTTTGACCGCTGGTGGAACCCGGCTGTAGAAAACCAGGCGACAGACCGCGCCTATCGAATTGGCCAGAAGAAAAATGTCATCGTTCATAAATTTGTCTGCTCCAATACGATTGAAGAAAAGATCCATGAGATGATCGAATCGAAGCAGAAACTCCCGATGATGCAGTCGGTACGTCTGCAGAAAGCTGGCTGGCCACGCTTTCCGATGAAGATCTGATCGAAGCCATGAGGATACGCTTATGAGTTACTGGGGATACAGCAGTTACGTTTCCGTCGACGAACAGATGCGGATGGCGGAAGCCTACATTCAAAAAGCTAGAAAAAAGGGAACCTTGATCGATCCGGTCATCGCAGACGATTCCAGAAGAAAAATCTGCTCCACCTGGTGGGGCGATGCCTGGTGCCGCAATCTCGAACGCTATTCGGATTTTTCCAACCGCCTGCCAAGAGGAAGACGGTATGTGAAAAACGGCTTCGTTCTGGACCTTCAGATTCAAAAGGGTGTGATCGAAGGGCTTGTACAGGGCACCGCCCGCAAACCGTATAATGTCGTTGTACACATTGATCCGTTGCATCTCAATGTGGCAGCCAGAATCCAGGAGCGCTGTGAATTTGGAATTTCTTCACTGGACGCGCTGGTCAACGGCCAGTTCCCAAAAGACCTGCAGGATCTGTTCGCATCCAAAGAAGGCCTGTTTCCGGGTCCGCACGAAATTCATTTTGACTGCTCATGCCCGGACGGCGCTTCCATGTGCAAGCATGTGGCGGCCGTAATGTATGGAACCGCTCTGCGCCTGGAAGAAAGGCCTCTGCTGCTGTTTGAACTGGGCGGCATCGATCCGCAGTCTCTCGTGGAAAAGGCGATCGAAAACCGGCTGGAACAGATGCTGAAAAATGCAGATCGTCCCTCATCGCGAATTCTTACGGAGAATGTCGGAGACCTGTTTGGAATTTAAACCAAACTATTCCAATGTGCCAGAGGACTCAAACCGCTCATTTTTGAAATTTCATCCCGCCTGAAAGCCTTTTACCGAGGCTCTCTTTTCATTTTTTCCGGCGTTCTGACAAAACAGATCCACTTCCTCTGTACAGAAGAAGCCAGAATGATCTGTCCTTAAGAATATTCGGCCGATTCGCCTGCTTTCCCATCCCGAAAAATTCTTTTCCTGCAGGCTTCAATCTGTCGGGGAGACAGGAACATCGTTTCGATTCTGTTCTCCGATTCTGTACAATAGAGACGCAGACTTACTTCTTAAAGTATCCGGACAGATTTATAACTGGAACGGACTTACGATAGGAATGAATTATTTTTTTGCTCTGAAAGAGAGGCTTTACCATGCAAACCATCTGTGAACTGTTTAAGATCGGCCCCGGCCCTTCCAGCTCGCACACCTTCGGTCCAATGCGGGCCGCCAGGGACATTCTTGAATCCGCACCCGATGCCGCCGCTTTTGACATCACCCTTTACGGTTCTCTTGCCCTGACAGGAAAAGGGCACCTGACGGATGCAATTTTAAAAAAAGACGCTCCGCGGAAAAAAAATCGATATTCACTTCGACATCAAGACCCCGCAGGCTCACCCCAATACCATGGTCATCAAGGCAATCCGTCCGGACGGATCCACTCTGGAAAAAACGTACGTCTCCATTGGCGGCGGCAAGCTGATGATTGACGGCAAGCAGCCGGAAAGCGCGAAGGATATTTACCCCCATACCACGCTCGATGACATTCAGCACTACTGCAAGAAGAAATACATGCGTCTCGATGAATACGTGACCGAAGTGGAAGGCAAGGACATCGATGCCTACATGCAGAAAATTTACAAGGCGATGATCAAATCCGTAAAGGAAGGTCTGTCCAAAACCGGTACCCTTCCCGGCAAGCTTCATCTCGACCGCGTTGCCTACGCCCTGTACGAATCCGCGAAAACGTGCGACACAGAAGCCGACCGCGATGCGCTTCTTATACAGAGCTACGCGTATGCGGCAGCCGAGCAGAACGCGTCGGGCGGAACCGTCGTTACCGCTCCGACTATGGGATCGGCCGGCGTCCTTCCTGCCCTGGTCTATCACTATTCCATCGATCTGGGCATGCCGAAAAAATCCATTCTCAACGGTTTGAAAGTGGCTGCGCTGATCGGAAACCTCATTCAGGAAAACGCTACGATTTCCGGAGCGAAAGCCGGCTGTCAGGCTGAAGTCGGTGCCGCCTGTGCCATGGGCGCTGCGTTTGTCGCTTCCCTGTTCCGCTTGAGCAATGAACAGATCGAATCCGCCGCAGAAATGGGACTGGAACACCATCTGGGTCTGACCTGCGACCCGGTTATGGGCTACGTCATGATCCCCTGCATTGAGCGAAACGCCGTCGCGTCCACACGCGCCGTCGATGCGGCTCGACTCGCCAAGTATCTGCGCAACGTGAAGAAAAACCGTGTTTCCTTTGACATGGTCGTCAAAACGATGAACCTGACCGGCAAAAAGCTGCCGATGGAACTGAAGGAAACGTCTCTGGATGGTCTGGCCGTTGTCGTCATGGAAAACGCAAAAGATCAGGCCAAGGACAAAACAGCGGCCCAGTAATTTATTACCGCATTCCCCGGTTTTCAGAACAAGACGAGGAGGAATCGGCCGATGAGTCACGATACGCTTTCTCAAAACCCATCCGAAGGATTGACCAGGTCGGGGGCTCCTGCTGTTCGCTTCTATACTGCGAGCCTGGATTCCCGAACTCTCACGCTGGCTGTTCACGGCAAGCGTCCGCTGCCGCTTCTCATTCTGAACAGCGAGCAGCAGACGGAAAGCTTTTATGAAGCCTTGTTTAAGGCCTGTCATCGAAAAGGGGCCAAAGCGTTCAACCTGCTGGTGATTTCCGGATTTGACTGGAACGCCGATCTTTCTCCATGGTTTGAACGCATTACGCTTCATGGAACCGATTCTGTTTTCAACGGGCGTGCAGAAGACTATCTGAACTGGATTGAAAGCCGCGTTCTTCTCTGGTCCAAATCGATTTTGACGTATGAAATCCCCTGGACTGGGCTGATCGGCTATTCCATGGCCGGTCTGTTCGCTCTGTATGGAGCTCTCTCCAGTTCGTGTTTTGACTGTACAGCCAGCGTATCCGGTTCTCTCTGGTATCCCGAACTGACAGAATGGATCCAGAATCAGGAGATTCCCTCGTCCTTAGAGGCGCTGTACTTTTCTATTGGGACAAAAGAATCCAGAACTTCCGATCCGTATTTGAAGACAACCGAGTCGATCACCCGCGATTTGTCCAAATACTTTTCACAGGCTGGTCTGAACTGTGCGTTCGAAGAAAATCCAGGCAATCACTTTTACCAGCCCGACGAGCGGCTAGCCAAATCCATCGCGTGGCTGACGCACGCGATGGATTCCGTCGTTAAGAATTCCAAAGAAACATCAAAAAGCCAGGTCTGACTGTAAGTGTCAAACAATCGACGGGTATACGCGAGACTGAATATTAGATACGCTA
>NZ_CAPAEZ010000109.1:0-5253 GCF_948576815.1 uncultured Allobaculum sp. | reverse complement strand
AAGTGGACCAGTTTTCAATTACGCAACTGGACCAGTTTTCAATTGACAAAAACAATTGGTAATAATCAGCGAAAACCCGTCGGGAGTAATCTGATAAACAAGTTCCATTTTTTATCTCCTGTTCTTTCTCTTTGTACAGTCAAATTCATCCGCAGTTTCATAAACACAGAAAGCCGTTCATTTGAACAGCCCATGTATAACCATATTCTAGCCAATTCAGCAGCAGAAAAATTCCGAGTTCGACAAACACGCTCTCTGCGAACATGGATTTATCGTGGCAAGTCTGCGGTAACGCTGTCTGTAGAAAAATAGATAGGCCGGAAAAAGAGTGACATCGGGAAAACGAAAGAGCGGGTTCGTAGGCCAATATGCAAAAAAAAATCGCAGTTTCAGACTTTATTCAGTCAGAAACAGCGTAAGTGAATGTTTAAAAATCAGTTTGAAGTGTGTGCTCCGTTTTCATCATAGACGGGATCAGGAAGGGTGTTGGCCCTGGCGAAGATCAGGTAGCCGATCAGAAACAGGAAGGCGAGCGTGCCGACCGCAATGTTCTGCTGACCGGTCAGCTGGGTAATCAGCCCGACAACGAGCGTTCCTAAAAAGCTCGCGCCTTTGCCGGCAATGTCGTACAGACCAAAGTATTCACCGGTCTGGTTTTTCGGAATGATCCGCGCAAAGTACGAACGGCTGAGTGCCTGAATCCCGCCCTGGAATACGCCGACGGCGGCGGCGAGAATCCAGAACTGCCAGATGGAATACATGAACAGGGCAAAGATTGAAATGCAGAAGTAGGCGAAGATGCCAACTTTGATCAGCTCGCCCGCGGAGTAGCTTTTGGCCAGATAGCCAAAGAGAATGGCAGCTGGAAAAGCGATGACCTGTGTCAGAAGCAGGGCCAGAAGCAGACCCGTCTGATCGAGTCCAAGTGAGGTTCCATAGGCGGTCGCCATCTCGATGATGGTATAGACGCCGTCGATATAAAAGAAGAATGCCGCCATGAACAGGAGAACTTTGCGGTTATGGCCGATTTCCTTAAGGACTTTCCAGAGTCGTCCAAACGTCTGACGTGCCGCATGCCCTTTACGGGGTACGAAATGTTTCTGCTTATAGCTGAAGGCCAGCGGCAGAGTAAACAGCGCCCACCACACGGCGTTCAGTAAAAATACCAGAAGAATTGCGGTCTGAAAGCCCATGCCCAGATTTTCGTAGCCGAGCATCAGGCCTAAAGAAACGATGAAAGGAATGCAGCTGCCGATATAGCCCCAGGCATAGCCTTTTGAGGAGACCATATCCATTTTGTCTTCCGGGCAGACATCGACGAGCATGGAATCGTAGATGACTAACGAAATGCTGTAGAGAATCTTGCAGAAGATAAACAAAGCGAGAAACGCCATCCAGTGACTGGGAATCCAGAAACAGAACAGCAGGAATGCGCCGGCCAGGGCATTGCCCAGGAAGATTTTTTTCTTGTTTCCGTCAAAGTCGGCGAGCGTTCCCATTAAGGGACCGGCAATGGCCACACAGATTGTGGCGATACTTGCCGCGTAGGACCACCAGGAGAGATATTCCGTTTCCGAAAGACCGGCCTGTGTAGCCAGGTGATTAAAGTAGATGGGCATAATGGACGTTGCAAGCAGGATAAACGCGGAGTTTCCTACATCGTACATAATCCATTTGAGCTCCAGAGTTGACAATTTATTTTTCATATTCATTCCTCAGGCACAGTTTAGCATTCTCGCCGAAAAATCACAGTATTAGCTTTTCCTATAGGATATTGTTGAAATTGTAAACAAATTGGATTTTTGTACAGCTCGATTTTTGCTGGATGTAGTTCATGAAAATGAAAGCAGATGCGCACGCAGCGCCGATTAGCTAGAAACGGATCGAAGCTGCAAACCAGGCTGTCAGAACTGGGAAAAACAGGGGGCAGAAAAACTGGAATTCTCTGCCCATCCGTCCAGCCAGCTGCTGTGTGGACAACTGAGAAACCCGACTTTGTAAGGTACAAATCCGGCTTTCTCTTTTCGGTCGAAGAGAGGGGGAGTTGACGAGCTCGCAAAGTCTTTGATAAATTACCACTAACGCCATAATTCAGAAGCAGTAGAAAATAAAGAAAGCTCGCAGAGAGCCGGCGGTTGGTGAAAGCCCGGCAGTTTCTTCTTTCGAACTCGTCTGGATTGCGTAATGCAGACCTGCTATATGGGCATTAAGTGCACAGATCTTTATTCCTTTTCTTTAAATGGGAATTCAATCAACAGACGATCTGTGAAGCAAGGTGGTACCGCGTAGTTTACGTCCTTACAGTTTAGGTAAGGGCGTTTTTCTTTTACGGAAGGACTTTTTCCGAAGGCACCTGCCGCAAGGGTATTGACTCGCTGTACACGCGTCCTGCAGTTTCTCTGCACATGGAAAAGACCCAGCCGATTGGAACCGTCTAAAGGCGCCGTTTCGATCGAAAAGAAAGGAAAGGAAATCAGTATGTACGATCATCAGTCCATTGAGAAAAAGTGGCAGAAGTACTGGGCGGATCATAAAACGTTCAAAACCGATACGTCCGATTTCTCCAAACCAAAATACTATGTACTCGACATGTTCCCGTATCCATCTGGAAACGGACTCCATGTCGGACACCCGGAAGGCTATACTGCCACGGATATCATCGCCCGCAAAAAACGCATGGAAGGTTATAACGTTCTCCATCCGATGGGCTTTGACTCCTTTGGTCTGCCAGCTGAGCAGTACGCCATTCAGACCGGCCATCACCCTTCGGAATTCACAAAGCAGAATATTGGTCATTTCCGCGATCAGATTCAGTCTCTCGGCTTCTCCTACGACTGGGACCGCGAAATTGCGACCAGCGATCCGGAGTACTACAAGTGGACCCAGTGGATATTTACCAAGCTCTATGAAAAAGGTCTGGCTTACATCGATGAGATTCCCGTTAACTGGTGCCCAGAACTCAAATGCGTCCTGGCAAACGAAGAAGTTATCGACGGCAAGAGCGAACGCGGCGGCTACCCGGTTATCCGCAAACCGATGCGTCAGTGGGTACTGCGTATTACCGAATACGCAGACCGCCTGCTGGAAGATCTCGATCTCGTAGACTGGCCATCCTCCACAAAAGAAATGCAGAAAAACTGGATCGGTAAGTCTGCGGGTGCCAATGTCATTTTCGATATTGACGGCCACGACAAGCAGTTCACCGTATTCACGACGCGCTGCGATACCCTCTTTGGCGCAACCTACTGTGTAATGGCTCCGGAACATCCTTTCGTTGACGAAATCACTACGCCGGAACAGAAAGAAGCGGTGGAAGCCTATAAAAAGGAATGCGCTACCAAATCCGATCTGCAGAGAACGGATCTGAACAAAGATAAAACCGGCGTCTTCACCGGCGCCTATGCGATCAACCCGGTCAATGGAAAGAAAGTACCAATCTGGATTTCCGACTATGTACTCGCTTCCTATGGAACCGGCGCCATTATGGCCGTACCGGCTCATGACACCCGCGACTATGAATTCGCCAAAAAATTCGGTCTGCCCATTATTCCGGTCATCGAAGGCGGCGACATTGAAAAAGAAGCCTGGACGGAAGACGGGATGCATATCAATTCCGAATGGCTTAATGGCTTAGGCAAGAAGGAAGCCATCGGCAAGATGATCGAGTGGCTGGAAGCCCATCACGCAGGAAATGCCAAGACAACGTACAAACTGCGTGACTGGCTCTTTTCGAGACAGCGCTACTGGGGCGAGCCGATTCCAATCGTTCATATGGAAGACGGCACCGAACGCACCATTGATGTGGAAGAACTCCCGCTCGAACTCCCGGCAACGGACAATTTCCAGCCGGCGGACAACGGTGAATCGCCGCTGGCCAACTGCACCGACTGGCTCAATGTGGAAATTGACGGCGTAAAGGGAACACGCGAAACGAATACGATGCCGCAGTGGGCCGGCTCCTGCTGGTACTACATGCGCTACATCGATCCGCATAACGACAAGGCGATTGCCGACCCGAAACTGCTTGAGCACTGGCTCCCGGTTGATCTGTACGTCGGCGGTGCGGAACATGCGGTTCTGCATCTGCTCTATGCACGTTTCTGGCACAAAGTGCTCTACGATCTGGGCGTAGTCCCGACAAAGGAACCGTTCCAGAAACTGTTCCATCAGGGCATGATTCTGGGAAGCAACGGCGAAAAGATGTCGAAATCCCGCGGCAACGCCGTAAACCCGGATGAAATCGTCGCCAGCCATGGTGCTGATGCACTGCGCGTTTACGAAATGTTCATGGGACCGCTCGAAGCGGGTCTGCCCTGGTCGACGACGGGTCTGGACGGTACCCGCAAGTGGCTCGAACGCGTTAACCGCGCTTTCACCGAAGCTCTGGAAATTACCGATGAAAACGATGGAAACCTCGACAAAGTCTATAACCAGACGGTGAAGAAAGTTTCCAAGGATATCGATACCCTTAACTTCAACACCGCCATTTCGCAGATGATGATCTTCATCAACGAAGCGTACAAGAACAAGAAGATTTACCGCCCGTACGCGTTAGGCTTTGTGAAGATGATTTCAACGTTCGCACCGCATCTGGGCGAAGAGCTCTGGCACACGCTGACCGGAAGCAATGAGTCCATCGCCTACGAACCCTGGCCGACCTGGGACGAATCCAAGCTTGTGGAAGATGTCGTAACCGTCATCGTTCAGGTCAACGGCAAAGTCCGCGGCAAATTCGAAATGCCGGCCGGCAGCAACGAAGAAGCCCTCAAGGAAAAAGCGCTCGAACAGCCGTCTGTCATCAAATTTACCGAAGGCCACGAAATCAAGAAGATCATTGTGGTCAAAGGCAAAGTGGTTAACATCGTAGTCGCAAAGTAAGAGCGGTGAGAACGAGTACCATTCAGATTTCAAATCCCATTACAAGAGCATGGTACAGAACATCCGTGCTCTTTTTACCGAAAGGAAAAGCTTCAGCTCCCCAACAGAAAATTCAGGTATCGAAACAAGGTGGAGAACGGCTCGCAGAACGATCCGACAGACGGCCGATCCTGAAAGAATGGTTCTAATTGCTGCGGAGAATAGGGCTCTGTAAACCCGCTTTCGAAGGTGTTCACGCCGAAATTCTGCAGGCTCGCAAAGCGAGAGCCGAGTACAGCATGTCATCCGGCGCTTTTTAAACCTGGATCAAAAACTTCTCAAATGTAAGTGTCAAACAATCGACGGGTATACGCGAGACTGAATATTAGATACGCT
>NZ_CAPAEZ010000108.1:0-5322 GCF_948576815.1 uncultured Allobaculum sp. | reverse complement strand
AAAACTAGAAAGGCAAGGCACTGCTCACTTGTGAAGCTTAAGTGAACAGCATTGACCGAAAAGCGGATGAAAACGCCTTCAAAAAAGTTTATCCTATCCTTATACCTATCATTTCGGCTGGATCATCGGGCACTTCTGACCGAAATGGGATAGTTCTGTTTCTTCTCAACGATTAGGGCAAGTCTGAAGGAGGGGGCAGAACCGGATATCAAAGGAAAGGAAACTTCATGAAAAAACGAATCTGTTCCGTCCTTCTGGCTGCAGCACTCGCCATGCCTTCCGTAATGCCGTCCTACACACTCACGGCATTCGCGCAAGAGCAGAACGAAACTGCGCCGCAGGCGGATACAACTCTGCTGTACAGCCATGACGATCTGGTCACACTCAATAACGGGGACAATCCTCTTACCGTCACGGATGCTGCGGAACTCGCGAAATTTGCTGCACTCGAAAGCTTCACCTTTGAAACGAGCTTTACCTGCACCAATGCGCTTTCTACCGTGTTCTTTATCGGCAATTCTTCCCAGAACTCGCACTATATGAACGTCTTTGTGACGAATGGCGGTACCGTGGGCATCGAAACCCTGACAGCCAGCGGTCAGAAACCAGTCGATACAAGAGTGGCACTCACGAACACAAGCTTTGGTGAAGAACATCTCCTTGCGGTTTCGTTCGATGCAAAATCGACGGTGAAATTTTATATCGACGGAAAACTGGTTCATTCCGCGAATGTAACTGCGAACGCGGTTAAGGATGTTCTCAGCGGTGTCGACTACGTTGGATTTGGCAAGGGAAATCGCGCAAGCGGAGGAAACAACTATCCGATGAGCGGAACGCTGAAAAATATCCGCGTTTACTCGGATGCAAGATCCGGAGAGCAGATCATTCAGGATCAGCTTGGAAACCTCGCAACTACTGCCTATTCCGGCGGTTCTGTCTATGATGCAAACGCTGCCAGAAAGACGGATACGAGCACGGAAAGTATTGATTCCCTTAAGGATATGACCGAAGGCACCTGGGCGGTACGCTTCCGCATGGACGGATCCAAAACGAATGGACTGAGCTATCTGGCTTCCTTCTCTCAGGGAAGCGTCCGGGATAATTTTGTCTCTCTGTACCTTCACTACTACAACAATGAATGGCGTGCCGGAATTGATGCACCAGGCAAGAATATCGGCGCATATAAAGTCATTCCTGACACAATCAACGTAACGGATCAGCACTGGCACGATCTGATCGCAGTTCGCTCCGGAAATAACTGGACATTCTATCTTGATGGACAGTCTCTGGGAACGGCATCCAGCACAGATGCAGGCTGGTTTAATAAGATCACTGCCCCCGATACGATTTCGTACGGTTTCTGCAAGAGATCTCAGGCAGACATCATGAACCCGTTTGGCGGATCGATTGAAAGCATAAAGGTTTATCCGGGAGTTCTGAACGCAATAGAAGCTCAGCTCGCTTCAGAAAGTCTTTCCCTTTCTGGGCAGACTACCGTTAAGGACGGCTATCTGTCCGATAAGACAACACTGTTTGAAGTCGGCTATGACAAATCTGCAGCTTATCGTATTCCTTCGCTGATTACGACCGACAAGGGTACCGTGATCGCGGGTATTGATAAACGAAACGACGGCTTTGCCGACCAGGGAAATATCGACCTGGCCATTCGTCGTAAAGAAAGCGGCAGTACGGAATTTGATGATCCGATTATTATCAGCGACCTGCTTAAAAAGCAGGGCGGAAAATCCGCAGTTATGATCGACTCTCTGATGATGCAGGATCTCGACGAAGATTCGCCGCACAAAGGACGCATCCATCTGCTGGTCGACATGTTTACCCAGTCCAACGCAGCGATGGAATCTGGAAACCAGGAAAACGGCGACCAGTATCTTCATATTGGAAACAACGCTTACAGAGCGGTTTATAAAGACGGGGAATCACAGCCCTACGCAGTCGTTGAAGAAGACGGCTACGGTATCGTCTATACGACTACCGGAAGCGGCGATTCCATTCAGCTCGGTACAAAGACGGACTACACCGTAACGCTTCATGGACCGCAGCCGTTTACAACGCTTGGAAACCTGTACAAAAACGGAGAATACGCCGGCAATATCTTCATGAACGAAGACGGCCCAGACAAGGGCGAACTGCACATGAAGAAACATATGAGCATCTGGCATTTCTATTCCGATGATGACGGCAAGACCTGGTCTGAACCGCAGAACATTACGCCAATGGCCAAGGAATCCTGGATGACATTCTTCGGAACCGGCCCCGGCCGCGGTCTGCAGCTGACGAATGGCCGTCTGGTAGCACCAATCTATACCGCAACGAAAAATAACTTTGGCGGTTCGCAGTATTCCGCCACAATCGTATCGGATGACTTTGGCGAAACCTGGAAGCTGAAAAATTCTCCAGTACAGGACGTATGGGGATATGACCGTTCTCAGGGTAACGGAAACATCTTAACCGAAGCCCAGTGCGTTCAGCTTAAGAACAGCGACGTGCTGATGTTCATGCGGGCTACCGGAGGCAAAGTGAAAGTGGCCCGTTCCACAGACAACTGCGAAAGCTGGGAATCGATCGAAGATACTCCGATCGCCAACGTATACTGCCAGCTTTCTGCCATCAGCTATACCGGTAAAGACGGCAAGGAACGCGTAATGATCGCTACACCGGCCGGACCTGCCCGTACGCATGGCGTAGTCACCGTCGGCGAAGTTCAGGAAGACGGTTCGATCGATTGGCAGATCGATAAAGCCAAACTAATGGAGCCCACGGGTTACGCTTATTCCTGCCTGACCGAAATCGCTCCGGCAGAAGATGGAACCAAGCGCTTTGCGAACTTCTATGAGCTGAATAACGATCCAATCGTTATGACCTATGTGGAATTCGATGAAAATTATCTGTATTCCGACGAAGAAGCGATCGAAAACAAGGCACCGGAACTGACCTTCACTTCTGCGAAGATGGTCGATGGAAAACTCGTTGTCGAAGCTTCGGCGGATCAGACCGTATTTGCGGCAGGCGATGTGAAACTGCAGGTCAGCTGCGAAGACGAAACTGCAGAACTTGCCCTCAAGTCGGGAAGCGGTTCGACTTCTCTCGTTTTTGAAGGCGATATCCCATCTGACTGGACGTATGCGAGCGCCGATTCTCTCAAAGAAGGCGCTGAACTGAGCAACGTATACGGTAAAGCCGCAGTGATGACAAAGCAGGATCTGATCGACTTTACGGTTGTTCATCCGGCTTCTATCGTCGCATACACCTCACAGTTCTCTGACTCCACAGCGGAAAATGCCGATGGTGCAGCTGTAAACATTATTGACGGCAATGAGAAAACGTACTGGCATTCTCACTACAACAATTCACAGGTTATGCCGCAGGTGATTACCTTTGATATGGGCAAGGAAGTTACCGTCGTTCAGATGAACTTCCTGAACCGCCAGACGAGCACCAATGCCATCTGTAAAGACTTCCTTCTGGAAAGCAGTACAGATGGACAAAACTGGACGGAAGTTCTGGATTCGACAATGCCGAATACGCAGAAATGGATTCATGTTGCTCTTCCGGAAACCACAGCACGTTACTTCCGCTTCTCGGAAAAGAACAACTACAGCAGCAATCTCTGGGCTACCATCGCTGAGCTCTCCTTTAATACGCCAGGCGGAATCGACACACGGGCTGGAGACTTCAGTGCCCTGTCCAATCTCGTAGGCAGAGTCAAGGGCATGGAAGACGGTATGACAAAGGCTTCCTGGGACAACACCAAAGTCGTTCTGGAAAAAGCGGAAGCCATGATCACTGCAAACAACGCCAGCCAGAGCGAAATCGATGCGACTCTGCAGGATCTGCGTGACGTATCCCGTCAGCTCACCACCAAGTCCTTCCTCCAGAAGGAAATCGACCGCTTCAATGACCTCAATGCATCCGACTACACGGCTGCTTCCTGGAAGAACTATACCGATATCCGTACGGAAACGATGAATACGATCGATCAGATCGAAACGCCGATTGATATGGATCGCAAGCTGATGAAACTGGCCAATGCGCGTCTGGATCTGGAAGCCTACGTTCCGGTAACTGTGGATAAGTCTCAGCTGCAGACTGCATTCAACAAAGCCTATGCTCTGGACTTCACACAGTTCAAGGATGGATATAAAGCTCTCGAAGATAAGAAGGCCGAATATCAGGCCCTTCTGAATTCGGATGAAGCGACACAGGAAGAAGTAAACGCCAAAGCGAAAGAGATCAACAATCAGCTGCTGGCTCTTCGCCTGAAATCAAATTCCGAAAAGCTTTCCGGCATCAAAAAATAAGGATCAAGGCTTGAGATAAATCCGTTTCCAAATCCATATGGAACGGTAAGATTTTTCAAAAGCAGTAAGGCTGCTGCCTGTCGACGGATTCTATTCCGTTCACCGGCAGCAGCCTTTTTGTATGGACACCGATTCGAAGGAATCGGAGTCCGTCCCGATGAGAAAAAGAGAAAGAAGAATTTCCAACGTCTGTTTTTAAACTTCACATAGTGGCTAATTTATGTAACCTGCACAATGAATCTGAAACCGCCGGCCGCTATAATGTATTAATAAAAAGGGAATGATTAGTTCATTTCGAAATCTGCGATCAGGAAAGGGAGTGACCTGTATGATTTCTACCCGTGGACGCTATGCCCTGCGCGTTATGCTTGAACTGGCGAAAGGCGATCCGGATCAATGGATTTCCTTAGACTCCATTGCTCAGACACAGCACATGTCGAAGAAATATCTGGAAAGCATTATTCGTTCGCTCGCAGCGGATGGATATGTTCAGGGACTGCGAGGAAAAGGCGGCGGCTATCGCCTTCTGAGGAAACCAGAAGATATTCGCCTGAGCGAAATTCTTCGCAGTGCTGAGGGAAGTCTGGAATCGGTAGCCTGTCTGCGAAATCCCGATTATGTCTGTGATCGAAAAGCGGAATGTGAAACGCTGCCGCTGTGGATCCGCTTCGACGGTATGGTGAACGACTTTTTTGACGGACTGACGCTCCAGGATCTGGTCGATGGAAACATCTGATTGCGCAGGCCCTGATCCCGAACGAGCCGTGAAGAAGGGCAATAAGTTGACATTCTTTTTCGAATGACCTAAGCTTAGGAAGCTGTGTTTCTGGAAAGCCGAAAATAAACAGCGGCAGAAAGAAATAAGCCGACTATACGTGAAATTGGTTAAAAAATTCACAAATAATGCTTGCATCGCCTGGATGCCCGTGTTATTATAGTTGAGCGCTCAGGGAAATCGCTTCTCTCAGTCGTCAAATCACCTTTAGATATCTAAGAAAACAGC
>NZ_CAPAEZ010000107.1:0-5477 GCF_948576815.1 uncultured Allobaculum sp. | reverse complement strand
AAACTAGAAAGGCAAGGCACTGCTCACTTGTGAAGCTTAAGTGAACAGCATTGGTGTAAAGCCAGAAAGAAACGCGCCTGAGCGCATGCTTCTTTCAATTCGATCTCGAACGAAGCAATTCAGACCATCTCTGGCGTAATTTCGAAACCTGGCTTTTTTTGCGTTGGCGGACCTTAAGCGTCTTTGAACGGCTCTGCCGTTTTCGAAGATGCTTTCGAATCTGCGACCGGCGAGCCGCTTCGCCGATTAGCGCGCTGCTCATAGCGAACCCGTTTGGATTTGGGCTGATAGAGAACCGTGCTGGCCAGCTGCTGGCCTTTTTTCAGATCTTCGGGAAGCTGCGATTCCAGAGCCTTGAGGTCAACCGTTCTGAGTCGAACACGCGTCATGGAAGCCGGGGTACCGTCGGATTCAGACGGTCCGGCAGCTTCAGAGGCTGCTGGGGTCTGGATCGAATCCGAAGACTCGAGATCGGATTTGGCCGCTTTGTCTTTTGTTTTTTCTTTCTCTTTATTCGAATTATTCGAAGCCGCCTTTTCCCGGTCTGGGGCAGCTTTCGATTTTTCCACCGGTGCTTCGGCAGTCTTGGGTTTCGTCTCTGGTTTTGGTTCTTCAAACGCGGACGGGATCGGATCCTGTCCGGCAGATTCGGTCTTTGGCAGGCGTTCGAAATCTTCTTCTACGACTTTTGAAATCGTCTGATTTCCCGCTTCATCCTTTTCGTCCACCGCTGTGCTTTCGGTTTCGAGTTCCTCTTCCCTGGAGACTTTCTTTTTGCGCAGCGGCCGGCGGCGCTTTTTCTTCTTATGGGGGTCGTCTTCATCCTCCGGGTACGGCTTGTCGTCTTTCATTTTTAAGATCAGGACCGCATAGATAATGCCGCCAGCCGTACCAAGCAGACCGGATTTGAGTCCCTGCGGCTGATACGTCAGTTCAATCTGATTCAGACCCGCGGGCAGATGAATTTTCAGAAAGCCGTTCATGAAGCTGTCACAAGGTACGCTCTGTCCGTTGACGGTCGCCTTCCAGCCTGGATCGTACGGAATGGTAAACACCATATCGCATTCCTTCTGGCTCTCGTAATTTCCCGTCACGCGGGTCGCTTCCACGGACTGATCCTTGAGTCCGTTCGTATTCAGACGTTCCACCGCCCGTTCGACCGCATCCTCGTTCATCGACGCCGCATACAGCGTCAGCGTCTGCGAGTCACGATCCGAATCCGCTGTAAACTGCAGTTCGACAAAATCGTTTTCGGCCACATCGCCGACGTAAACGACTTCGCCGTCGTATTTATCTTCGTGAACGAGCTGATCGTTTTTGAACACCTTGAACTTGCTGGAGCCGCCAAGCGTTCCATACACGTACACCTGAGTGCCGCGAAACGGCGCCAGCTTGACGGTCGTCACATCCCCGTCTTCGATATCTTCAATCATGCAGGTGCCAGACTCGGTGAATTCTCCATCCGTCTTCGCGTCGGTTTCAATCGACGCCTTTACATCGAGCGGCGTGAAGCTGTCGGGCATCAGGGTATTGAGATTGGTAAATTCATTGGATGCATCGAGCGCGTCGATGCCGTCAAAAATCGTACTGCCAATCGGCGTGGCATACGGCGACTTCCAGAGGACGAGATCATCCACCCTTGCCACTTCAACAAACGGTTCGGGCAGCTGTTCGTGCTCGTCGGTCGCATACAGATCGACGCCAAGAATGAGATCGCTGATGGACGTATGACCATAGACGCGGTAGTAGTTTTCGCCGCTTGCATAGCCGAGCTTGCCTAAAATCGACGCGGTATCCGGATTGATGACGGAGTTAAAGGAAGATACGCCGCGAAAGCCGTACAGGGCGGGCGCGTTTACGATGTCGCTGCAAAGAATGTCCGAACGGCCGGTTCCCGTAAACTGCGCCGCTTCCAGATCCGGCTTCATATTCGTAAACGAGCTGGACAGATCGCCCGGCGCGCACTGGGCCAGACAGCCAAAGCTTTCGGCCAGAATGAGCCACGAAAGCAGCACCTGGCGATGAAAGCCGGCCGCCAGTGTAAAGCAGAGCAGGCAGCCGACAAGTGCCGGCTCAATCCAGGTATTCGAAGTCTGGGAAAGCCAGACGACACCCGAAAAGGCGATGGCGGCCGTTACGCCGCAGCCGATCAGAACCGAAAGCTTCGTTTTGCGTATTCGAACCAGTCCGTCATACATCATCAGGCAGGACAGAAAGCCGACAAGAAAGCCGAAGCGGTTTGGCACCTGCCTCTGCATGTAAAAGCCATGAAAGGCGTAGTTCAGCCAGCTGCACTGCGTCGCCACCAGGTAAAGCAGGCAAAGACCCGAAAGGCCGAGACGCGTCCGCCAGGAAATCGATTTCTGAAAGAGGAAAACGAGGCAGAACATCAGGCAGGCCGAACCCATGTACAAGTTGATCGCCCCGCGATTATGGGTAATGCGGACAATATTCGCATCCGGCAGAAGCCGGGAAAAGAAATACGCCCAGTCATTGAAAAATTCAAAATCCGGCGGTGACATGCGTGAAACGTTGTCCATAAGCATGCCCTCGATGACCGGAAGCAAAACGAGTGAAGCCAGCAGCGCGGCGCAGAGCGAACAGAGCGCGAACCAGATAATCAGCACCCAGCGCCGGTTTTTAAAGCGCATGACGAGCACGACTTCATACTGCGCCAGAAAGATGCAGAGAATGGCGCCCATGTAAAAGTTCATGAAAATAGCCGCCGCCAGCGAGAACAGATACACTGCACGGCCTTTTCTGGTATCGAGCCGTTCCATGCCATAAAGCATTAACGGAAGCAGTGCGATCGAATCCATCCACATGAAGTTGACCGCATAGCCCATGAAATAAAAGCCAAATCCGTACGTGATCGCGCAGGCAGCTGCGGGCATTGCTTTTTTCGAAGCGCCTTTTCGTGTCGGCAAGTACCAGGCCATCAGCGTGCAGACCAGAATGTTTTTCAGAACGATAATCAGATTGGCTGCGAACGGAATCTGCGTACGGTCGAACAGAAGCGCCACGAAGGTAAAGGGGCTCATCAGGTAATAGGCTATGGTCAGAAAGAAGTTTCCGCCAAGACCTCCGTTCCACGAATAGAAGACTGAGCCGCCTTCTCGAAATATGCTCCAGAATTCGGACAGAAACGGCATGTACTGCGCGTACCCGTCGTTCGTACACAGGCTCGCCTCCCCAAGAGGGAAAAGCCCGATCACGATCCAGGTAACGAGCCACGCCAGCGAGGCGACCAGCAGCGTGATCACCGCCGCTCTTGCGGAGACGTTTTTTATATTCAGAAAAGGCGCCTCCAGTTTTTTCAGCCAGCCTGGCCTGTGCGATCTGGGTCTGGCCTTTTCGGACAGTGCGGATTCCATAAATGTTCTCCTTTCTCCGTTCGTTTCAGAACGCTGAACACAACGGGAAATAAAATAAATATAGGTAAATACAGGGGAAAGACGGGTCTGGCCGGTTTGCAGACAGGAGAATATCCAGAACACCTTCCGGTCAGAACCTGCTGAATTTTCAAAAGTGCTTTTATTTTCGCAAAATCAAGGGCGCAAGAAAAGGCGGGGCCCATACTGCGAACCGTTCCAGTCGCTCAAAGCGGCCTGTACGCAAAGCCGCAGGCCATAAAAAGCGGAAGAAAATGCCATAAGAAATCCGGTGTAAGAAAGCGGCCAAAACGGAATACCGGGACGTACAGTGCGCAAAAAAGCCCCGAAAGTATCCGCTTTTCCTCTCTTTTTTACCGATCCTGCCCTGCCATCATATTCCCTGCCTGTGGAATTTGTCGGTTCCGCTCAAAAAAGCGCGTGAGAAAACGGGCAAAAAGCTGACTATATTCCTTTTGCACCGAAAATAACGGTTTGTGCCATAATAAGTTCTGATTTTGTTTAGAAAGGATGGTTTTCCATGTTCAAATCCAAGAGCAGTCAGACTGACCTGGGCACTGCACCGGTCGGACGTCTTCTCTTTAATCTGGCGGTTCCGTGCATTCTGGCACAGATCGTCAACGTTCTCTATAACATTGTTGACCGCATGTATATCGGTCACATCCCCGGTAGCGGTCAGGCTGCGCTGACCGGAGTCGGCGTCACCATGCCGCTCATCACAGCGATCAGTGCTTTCGCGTATCTGGTCTGCATGGGTGCCGCTCCGCGTGCCGCGGTCTTCATGGGCCAGAAAGACAATAAAACCGCCCAGAAAATCATGAACAGCTCTCTGGCGCTGCTCATCGTTCTTTCCCTTGTTCTGACCGTGATTACCGAAATGTTCGGCCGGGATCTGCTTATGTCCTTTGGCGCAAGCGAACAGACAATCCCCTATGCCTGGGCGTACATGCAGATTTATGCGGCCGGTACCATTTTTGTTCAGGTTGCCCTGGGCATGAACGCGTTTATCAACACACAGGGCTACGCATCCTGGGGTATGGCCACCGTACTGATCGGCGCAATTCTCAACATTGTTCTTGACCCGATTCTCATTTTCGTCTTCGGACTGGGCGTACGCGGTGCCGCGATTGCGACCGTCATTTCCCAGGCCTGCTCGGCGATTTTCGTTCTCTGGTTTCTGCGTTCGAAACGTTCCGCGCTTCGTCTTTCCCCTTCGCTGATCCGTCTGAACTGGAAGCTCATTCTCCCCTGCCTGGCGCTTGGTCTTTCCCCGTTTGTCATGATGATCACCGAAAGCTTCATCACCCTCGCCTTTAACACATCCCTCCAGCGCTACGGCGGCGACCTGGCTGTCGGATCGATGACGATTCTGGCGAGCATCATGCAGTTTGCGATGCTTCCGCTCCAGGGCCTTACCCAGGGGTCGCAGCCGATCATTTCCTACAACTTCGGTGCCGCCAATCTGGATCGCATCAAAAAGACGTTCAAGATTCTGCTGATCAGCTCGCTGATTTACTCCTTTGGCTTATGGGCGCTTTGCGAACTGTTCCCGGGTGCCTTTGCTTCCTTCTTCACACCCGATCCCGAACTCATTAAGTACACCGAATGGTCGCTGCGCATTTACATCGCAGGTGTCTGCCTGTTCGGTATGCAGATCGCCTGTCAGCAGACGTTCATCGCGCTGGGCAATGCGAAGACGTCTCTCTTCCTTGCGGTTTATCGTAAGATCATTCTGCTTCTGCCGCTGATCTACATCCTGCCGTTTTGCATGAGCGACAAAGTCTTTGCGGTTTTCCTGGCCGAACCGATTGCGGATGTTGTGGCCGCCGTTACAACCGGTATCCTGTTCCTGCGCTATACACGAACCAGACTGCCGGCTCTCATCGAGCAGAACCGTCAGAAACTGGCCGACGAACTCGTTCAGCCCGCACAGAACTAAAATTTCTCTGACCCCCAATCCGGAGTTTCGACTCCGGATTTTTTATGGCCTTTTTCAGGCTCTGAAACGGAATCCTCCCCCAGCAAAAGAGAAGTAAGTGTCAAACAATCGACGGGTATACGCGAGACTGAATATTAGATACGCTA
>NZ_CAPAEZ010000106.1:0-6103 GCF_948576815.1 uncultured Allobaculum sp. | reverse complement strand
TGTAAGTGAGCTTGTGAAGCTTAAGTGAACAGCATTGGTTTTAAACTACAAAAAAATAAAAAAGGACAAGAAAACGGCGGAAAGGCTCAAGCGGTTCATATTTTTGATTGCGATTGTGAATCTGTTAGAGTGAATGCGAGCGGAGCAGAAGCCAGACCATGCACGGCTGGGCGGTTCTGACCGATAATACAAATAAGCGAAAACAGGATCCGAATGTGGAGGTATGCTCCGCACGGAAGGATCTTTGAAACACAGGGGAGAAAACAGATGGAATACAAAACCGATGAAATGCTTCGAAACTGGACAACGCTGCGGATCGGCGGCCCGGCTGCACGTTTTTATGAACCGGAAACCATTGCGCAGATTCAGGAGATTCTCGAAGAAAATAAGAAAGCCCAGGCGCCGCTTCTCGTTCTGGGAAACGGATCCAATGTTCTTTTTGAAGACGAAGGCTATGACGGCTGGATTATTCATCTAGGCGAAGCCTTCTCTGGTATTGAGGAAGAAGAAAACGGCGTCGTCCGGACGCTGGCCGGCACCACCAATGAAGAGCTGGCGGATTATCTCGCCAGGCACGGACTGACCGGTTTTGAATTTGCGAGCGGGATTCCGGGTACAGTCGGCGGAGCAGTCATCATGAATGCCGGTGCCTATAACGGGGAATACAAGGATATCCTCGTCCGCGTTGGCTATCTGGATGAAAACGGCGTCCTGCACGAAAAGAGTGCCCAGGAACTGGATCTTGGCTATCGACATTCCTGGTTTACCGACCATTTTGGCATTGTGGTTTACGCGGATCTGCAGTTTGAAGAAGACCGTCCGGAAAACGTGAAAGCCCGTATGGATGATCTGCACGATCGCCGCCACTCCAAACAGCCGATGGACAAAGCGTCCGCCGGATCCACGTTTAAGCGTCCGGCAAAAGGCTACGCTTCCGCGCTCATTCAGGAATGCGGTCTGCAGGGAAAATGCGTCGGCGATGCGATGGTATCCACGAAGCATGCCGGTTTTCTGATCAACGAAGATCAGGCGACATGCAAGGAATTCCTGGAACTGGTTGCGCTCGTTCAGGACGAAGTGCGCAGACAGAAAGGCATCGATCTCGAACTCGAAGTCCACTACATTTGCAAAAACGGATAGATATCGGAGCAAGATCCTGTATCCCGATTCGTTGTACGACAGGACTTAAAAAAGCAGAGCCGCCCTCTGAAGCAGGAAGAAGCGGGCGGCAAACAGAAAGAAAACACGTCTGCACTGTCAATCGGAGAAAAGATCCGAAAGGTTCAGACGTGTTTTTGTTTTCGTATCATTTTGCGGCCGTTTCGCTGTGACGACGGTTTGCGTCAGAAGGCGCTTTACGTCGGAGCGGCGTTTTTATCGGCTATTTGGCAGCAGGCTTTGAGGATTTATGATCCGGCTTGTTGATCGACAAAAAGTGTTCCACGAGCTTGTTTTGCATTTCGGGATCTTCAACGCGCTGACCGTCGATTTCAAAGGCGGCTTCACCGGTCTTGGCCGAGATCAGAACGGTGATAATCTGATCGTCGTATGTGAAGGTACCGCTGGGGATGAAGACGCTTTTTGCGCCTTTGACGGGATTCTGGATTTTCTTTCTGGCAGCAGGCATGGAATTCTCCTTTTCTTTCGCATTGCTTTGGACTTTCCCTCCAGAAATGGACAGTAGACAACCGCAATCGGTTTGCGACGGTCTTGTGAAGATCGCAAATCTGGCTGTGAAAGCCTTTCTTTTCCAGTCATTTTGCCTTATGTCAAAGGAAAGGGACGACTAGATTGACTGACTCTTCTGTTTTTTTATAATTGTATATGCAAACCATTCTTCAGGGCAGGGTGAAATTCCCTACTGGCGGTATACTCCGCGAACCTTCGGGCCGAGCCGTGTGAAACTCCGGCAGCAACAGTTAAAGTCTGGATGAAAGAAGAACTTTTTTTGTGCGCTTTTCTGTGTGCATAAGACCTGGAAGATGGCGAAAGCAGGTTTCTTTGTAACAGGAGGTGCAATATGAAAAAAATAAGTACAAAGAAAATGACCGTACTGGCTCTGTTCTGCGCATTGGCTGTCGTTCTGACGCTGCTGTTTCGCGTTCCGCTGGTACCGTCCGTCTCGTTTCTGACCTATGATGCCAAGGATGTCATCATCGGCATGGCGGGATTTTTATTTGGTCCGATCAGTGCGATGATCGTTTCCGCAATTTCTTCGGCAATTGAACTGCTTTTTCGCGGCGGCAATATAATCGACTGGCTTATGAACGTCCTCTCAAGCTGTGCCTTTGCATGCACGGCCGCTGTCGTCTACAAGCGGATGCATTCCAAAAACGGAGCGTTTGTCGGCCTTTGCGCCGGTATTGCGGTACAGATCGTGGTCATGCTTCTCTGGAACTACATCATGGATCCGATCTATTTTGGAATGCCAAGAGAGGCAGTGGTGACACTTCTGCCCGCTATCGCGCTGTTCAACTTCCTCAAGGGGCTGATCAATGCGGGCATTCTGCTTCTGGTCTATAAGCCAGTCTCCAACGCTCTTCACAAATCGGGGGCGCTGGGCAAGCAGGAAGAAGAAGAGATCACCGGTCACAAGATGGCTGGCGCAGTCGGCACCTTTGCGATTCTTACTCTGGCCATCATTATCCTGGCTGTGATCAACGTGATCTAAAGAAGGTTCCGCCAAGGAATCGAATTCCTTTCATCACCCACAAACAAAAAGAAAATCCAGCCGCAAGGCAGGAAGGAGAAAATCAATGGAAAAAGAAATGGGCTTTGAAACCGCCGTAGAGAAATACAGCGCCAAACTGGGCGACTGGAAAATCATGGCTCTGGCAAGCTGCGTGGATAACTATCCAATGGTGCGCAATGTATCTTGCCTGTTTTACAACGACAAAATCTACTTCAAGACCGACAAGAATTTCCGCAAGACTCAGCAGCTGTATGCCAACCCGCGCGTAGCTATGTGCTTCAACGGTACGCAGGTAGAAGGCACCGCCAAAATCACGGGTCTGGTCGTGGAAGAAGAAGGCCGTGTATTCGAGAAGAAATATAAAGAATTTCTCTGGCAGTCCTACAATGCCTACTCGCATGAAGACACCGAGATTCTCGTGGAAGTAACACCCCATTTCGTGGAAATCTGGGATGAAGACGAAAACCGCAACGCGTACCAGATCTTCATCAACTTCGATGAGAAAAAAGCGGTCTACAAACCTTACGACTAATTCGTTCATTCCAGACAGCCGCTTTTCACAAAGCCGCTCTATTCGATTTACCGGCAGATCCAGTCAAAGGGTCTGCCTTTTTTCATGCAGAAAAGGCGGATCTCTCCGGCAGCCTGTTTCCTACGGGTCGCCGGCGCCCTCTGAAAAATAGCCGGGAACGCTTCGGAAACGTAAAAAGCCAAGTATAGAAGGGCGCTTAAGCCTCACGAAACAGCTGTTCATTTAACGAATTGCTTAAATGAACAAATTGAAGTTAAAAAGTTGACATTGTTCTTTGCCACAGGTATTATAACCAAGCATTCCAAATGGCGGTTGTGGTGAAGCGGTTAACACAGCGGATTGTGGCTCCGTCATGCGCGCGTTCGAATCGCGTCAGCCGCCCCATATGCAAACATAAAGGTTTAACCTTTCAAATATCCCTGCTCAAAAGCGGATTCGCTCCAGAGCAGGGGATTTTTTTTATCCACTCCTCTTTTTCCAGAGCGCATCCTGGAAGACACAAGCGATTCGGTGCGGGTCGGATTGCCGGAAAGTGTAAGGAAAAAGAAATAATCAATAATAGCGAATATGCATGCTGAATTTCTTGCATAATCGGTATAGATATATAGGTGTAAGTTAAATAACTGTTTCAGATCCGTGCAAACGAACTAACCCGGTGCAGAGGGGTGTCATGCTGCCGGGAGTTCAGGTGAATGCTCGTAAAATCCAATACGGATACGTTTTGGAGGATGCGATCGGACGGCAGCAATGTCATCTGTGAAGAAGAGAAACTCTTCAAGCGCACTGAACATGCTGGATCCAGCCTGAAACAAAGGTACCGATCATCACCGGCTCGCAATAGACGCTCTGTGAAAAGAATCCTGCCTCTGTCTGAACTGGTCTTCAGTTCATGCAGGAAATACCAGTCAAGAGCCGGGGCAGCTCATCCGGGAAACCGGAGATCTGATATGTCGGATTCGAGCAGCAGAATCTGCCGCCCGCTAAGAGTTGGATTTTCTGGTGCCAGGGGCACAGCGAAAAATAGATACTCTGGATGACATGTGAAAGATGAGGGTGTCATTCCCTTGCTGGCATTGGTCCATTGGACAGGGCGATACGTCGAGAGGTCGCTGCTTTCGGCTCAGAATCGTTTTCCGGGTGACTGAATAGGTTTCAGCTGTATTTGCAGCAGCGTCAAGAAAAGCGCAGTTCGTTTGTCTGGACGTGAAATGGGAATCATAAATTCGGGATTGGAATCGAGGAACAGGATCGATTAAAAGTTCAGTCCTGTTCCCCTTCATTTTGAATTGCATAAGAGTGCAAAATCCGCTTGTCGAACCGGCAGGCTTTTTCATTGGGACTGCTCTCGATTCAGCGTTCTTCTGTGAATTTCAAAATCCTTTCTTTGATGACATTTGTCTTACGCTCTGGACAAATGAGGCGTCTGTTTCTGGAAAAAGGAATAGTATGAAGTCATTCAGTCTGATGCCTTCATTGTATTTTTTGAATCCGTCAGAACTTGAATTCGATCAGTAAAGGGGACTGACAATGCAAGAAGAACTGTTAACGGAAGTATCCGTACATCTTCCGTTCGAAAAAATTCAGAACTGCCGCGATCTTGGCGGAATGATTGGAAAGGATGGTCGAGTGATTCGGCCTGGAAAGCTTTTTCGATCCGCTAAGCTTTCTCACGCTTCCAAACTCGATCGCATAACCTTCGAAGAACTGGGACTTGGCTGCATCGTGGATCTGCGATCCAGAGCAGAGCGCAATACGGAACCAGATAAACCGGTTGAAGGCGCACAGCTGGTGGAAGATCCCGTATTTCTCGAAATGGATCTTCGAAAACTCGCTGGCGGCAATGAACATCTGTTAAAGATGGCGCTCTCCAATTCCAGAAATATGATGGAACAGCTTTACGCGTCTTTCGTATGGTCGGAAGATGCGCGAAAAGCATGGAAACTTCTCTTTAAGGTGTTTCTGGAAACGGATGGCGGTGTGGTCTGGCACTGTACGCAGGGCAAGGATCGGACCGGTATTGGCGCGGCGCTGATTGAATATGCGCTGGGCGTAGATATGGATACGATTCTGACTGACTATTTGCAGACCAATCTGTACATGAGCAAAAACGCGGCAAGAGACCGCATGTTAGCGTCGGCGGTCTTTAAGAAAGGCAAGGCTCTCGCTGACGATGAAATCGCCGGCTATCTCTTTGCGCACCGTTCCTACTTTGAAGCTTTTGACCGCTCGATTCAGGAACATTACAGTTCTTGGGACGCGTTCCTGAAAGAGGGGCTTGACCTTACTGAAGAAGACCTGCATAACCTGCAAAAGAAGTATCTGATGGATTAGCGGGTAGACAGCAAATAAACTCTGTGCTTCGAATTCCCGCTGAGGTGAAAGAAGAATACAGCGATCAGTTATCTGAAGCCTGTGAAGGACGAGCAGTGGGTGACTTCTCTGTTTTGTACCGTTAAAACAATAATAGAAAAGGATCAGTTAAAAGAGTATTCGAGGAGGTCCTTTATGCGCGCTTATGATCCTGAATTAGCAAAATTGGAAAAAAGAAGTAATGCCGTAGGTATGTGTGGATCCCGAAACTGGATTTTTAAACTGAGAGACGATGCGCGTGCTGACATTGAAGAAAAAGACAAGCTGTACGATAAACTGTTTCAGACATTAGTAGACGGGTCCCTGAAGGTTGCCGTTAAGAAATAGATTGCAAGAGCCGCTTGAGCGGCTCTTTTCTTTTTGGAGCACGATATCGAGGATGTTCTGCTTTAAATCCGCCACACACTCAAGCCATTGATCGTGTGAAAAGACGTAACGGAAGGCTCCCCATTTGTTTGTAAGTGTCAAACAATCGACGGGTATACGCGAGACTGAATATTAGATACGCT
>NZ_CAPAEZ010000105.1:0-6253 GCF_948576815.1 uncultured Allobaculum sp. | reverse complement strand
GATGAAATTTCAAAAACGAGCGATTTGTATAGTTAAGCTCATTGGGAAAGTTCTAGTTAAGTAATGAATTTGCCTGTAAAAGCGTAAATGTCTGGATCAGGCAGTTCAGGATTTAAGGAGTGACATGTATGGAAACAAAGAAACAGACAATTTACCCTGGCCGAATCTATCGTCATTTCAAAGGCGATCTGTATCTGGTCGAAGCCATTGCCCGAAACGCGGATTCCGCTAAGGAAATGGTGATCTACCGCCAGCTGTATGGAGACGGTTCACTGTGGGTACGCGAACTGGATGAGTTTGCTTCCCCGGTGGATCATGAAAAATATCCAGAAATGAAACAGACCTGGCGCTTTGAACTCCAGAAGGTGGAGTCGACAGCCAGACATTCGTAATGAAAAGGCAGGTACCGACGATAAAGTCGACACCTGCCTTTTTATTTGAGGAATGCCTGTACTGGGTTTGAAAAATCAGAAGATTAGATAGCCGCTTTGGAAGCGGCAGCGGCTGGATCGGCAGCCGATTTGCGTACGGTCCGTTTTATACGGGCTGTTTTCTTTTTTGGCTTGCGGGACAGAGCGCTCAAAAGCAGAACGCCAAGAAGGAACGGCCACTGATACGTATAGATAAAGGAATAGCGCAGCAGGGAAACAGGCCCAAGCAGCATGGTCAGAATATACAGAACGGTATAGAGGCACGCGGTTGCCGCAAACTTGCTTCGGAAGAAAATAGCATAGCCAAGAAGGAAGATCACCAGATAAAGGGTAATGCCGGGATCAAAGAAACGCAGCCACAGCGGACAGTTGTCAAAGGTGGCCGACTGCATTGCAATGCCGCGCAGTTTGTCGCGGTAGCCGGGAAGCAGAGAATAGGAAGCGATATGCTGCTTATCCGCGTAGTCTTCGTAGCTCGTCATAACAGAGAGCGCATTGTACTCTCCATAGCGCATATCGAAATAGGGAGCGGTCAGATAGGCGGCTGCCTGAATCGCGCCGCGCCAGTCTGTTGTCATTACCCGCAAATACAGGGAAATAAACTGTCCCGGATTTTCGGAGAACTTTTCGTTGTAAAAAAGATCCTTGGAACTGTCTGCACTGAACGGATCCAGCTGATCGGGCGTAAAGTCATCGAAATAGCTGTAGGCGAGCGCCTCGTCTTCTTTGGAAATGAACTTCTCTTCGATCTGATCGTTGCGGTTCAGTTCAAAGGCAAGCTGATGAATTGGCAGAGCAAGCATTTCCCGGGGATTGTTAATCTTGATGCCGGCAATGGAAGGGACAAGGGAAGTAAGCAGCCAGCCCAAAACAAGTATGGAAACCTGAGAAATCATAAAAAGCTGAACAATGCGCTTCTTTCTGTCTTTTAGATAGACAAAGAAGAGAAGGATCAGACCGAGTATGGCCAGGTATAACCCCTGATTGCGCAAAAGACACATGAGAACGCCCCAGCCGATAATCTCGGCTGTCTTTTTCAGAAGGGAAGACGACGCTGCAGATCTGTCTTTCTCCCGAACAGCCTTTGGATTTTCTGCAGGTGAGGAAAGATCGGCTCTGGCGCTTTCGGGGGGCTTTGGCGGGAAGAGAAGCGAGCAGATCGAAACAATAAATAAAAGGAGAGCCGGAGCGAACATTATATCCTTGGTCGTATAGCACACGAGCATCTGCGAGAAAGGCGAGACGGCCATAAAAAAGGAAGTCGTGATCAGAATCCAGGCGTTGAGGCCTTTTCGATAGAGATACAGCATCGCTTTGGCGATCGCATAGGCGCAGAACACGATCTGAAAGAAAAAAATGTAAATACCGGTCCCTGCGTTCGGGTTGTGAAAGAGAATGTTTCCGAGTCGGAGCAGGGAGCCAAGCAGAAGGGTATGCAGCCACGGATGATGCGTCGTGAACGGCAGATCGCCGTTATACATCGCCAGCTGGATCGGGGCATCCGCGCCAAAGGTTCCTGGGAAAAACGCCAGGAACGCCGGCATCCAGGTCACAATCATCAGCAGCAGGACGCTCCAGAACAGAAAGCGTTCCTGTTTTTTTGTTGTGGATGAATGAACCAGAAGGGATCGCCTCGAGCGCAGATTGAACTTTCTGTTCAGGACGGTAAAGAGAAAGGCAATAGCCAGAAAAAGAAGGCTATAAAAAAGAAGCCATAAAACATAGGATTTAAAAAACGGAGATAATCCGTACTCCATCAGTTTTGGCCAGGAAGCAAACAGGGAAAAGAACAGAGATGTCCAGATCCACAGTCCGCGCATGGATTTGCTCATCGTAGAATCCTCCAGTCGGGATGAGAAGCATCCGCAAAGCGGGAATGAACCGTTATCGAGTGAAGAAACGCTTTAGAAATGCTTTAAAGGGATCATTTTAAAAAGAGATCGGAGAAATCGAGTCCGATTTTCAGCCGGTAATAGAGAAAAAGACTTCGTGAGTTCTGTTGAATCCAGAAAAAAGCCGGTGTTTCTTTTACAGAATAATCCGGAGTTTCTTTTACAGAATAATATGGTACGGAAGGAGAAGAAGCCGGTCAAATTCAATGTAGACTCCAGGACGTTTCCTTTGGACAGGACTGAATCCATGAAAATCATACAGACAAAGAAAAAATGTCAGACAGGAAAAAGGGAAAACCATAAAAAAACGAACCGGAATTTCTTTAAGAAATCCCGGTTCGGATTGTTTTCAATGGCGGAGTCGCAGGGATTCGAACCCTGGGTAAGCTTTCGCCTACACAGCCTTTCCAAGACTGCACCTTAAACCGCTCGGACACGACTCCGTTCGCTTAACGCTCGTTTATATTACCAAAGCCCTCTCGACAAAGTCAAACAGGAAATTGAAAAACAGTTAGGATCATCTAATACATTTTCGAGGGGCCGAAAAAGGCAGAATCCCGTTTTCTTCTTTCGGATCTTCTTTCGATCCTGTTTCGTATCTGTTTCGTCCTCGCGCTTTATGAAAATTCTCCCCCTCGTCCGGGCAGCCAATTCGGTTCGGTAAAATTCGATTGTTCAGGAAAAAGGCGGACTGGAAGAAAAAGGAGGGGATGAAAAGCAAACGCTGCCTGGATGTTTCCGACAGAAGAGGCAAGTAACCCGGGATCGAAATCGACAGAAATGAAAACAGAATAAATATGGATACTGTCCATCTCCATCCAGTCATGCCCTCCTTTGTGCGCATTGAAGGATTTGATGGAGTCAGGAAAAAGGCCGAAATTATTTCACATGAATTCGACAATTCTTCCGACAATTTGCTCTAATTTGCACACAGTTTGTCAATTCTGCAAATGGGCGGGCAAAGCCCTTGTGAACCCGATTATAATTTGTAGGACAGCTATATTTTTACGCAACGGTTAGATTGATATATTCAAACGAAACAAAAATAATCGCCTTTATTTGCTGAATACGCACAATTACGATTGTTCGACTGCTCAGCGCCCGCTTTTGGACCCAGCGGATTTCATGCCTGAAAATCGACTTCTTTTCGCACGATGAGTGCAGATACGTTTTCTGGCAAGCCTTCTCAAGTCTGCAAATCGGTTTTCAGGTCGGCTTAAACTGCAAGTTTTCATTCATGGAAAGGAAGAAAAGCTATGTTCATTAAAAAAATGGAAAAAGTATTCGCTTCAATGCTGGCTGCTTTCACAGTGTTCGGGTCCATCTGGACCGCACCGATTTCCGCGATGGAAACCAGCAAGGATACGACGCAGATCAACGTTGTCTACGACGATTCCGGCAGTATGAGCAATTCCCGGATGGACAGCTGGTCTCAGGCGAAATATGCAATGGAAGTTTTTTCAGCCTTTATGGGTGAAGAAGATACACTGAACGTTTTTCCGATGAGCAAAGCCGAAGATAACGATTCGAAAAATGACTTCTTTACTTTAAAGGGAACGGAAGATCCAGCCGATCGTGTCAAACGGATCAATGACATGAAGGATACATCCGGCACGCCGATCCAGGCCGTCGATGCCGCGGGCGAAAACCTCAAACAGTCCACAGCTCAGCAGAAATGGCTTGTCATTTTGACAGACGGTGCGTTTTTCAACGATACAACCGAACTGAGCAATGAGGAGATTCGATCCGATTTCCAGAAATATGCGGGCGTGAACGGCATCAATATGATCTATGTGGGAATCGGGTCCTATGCGGAGGAGATCAGTCTGAGTCACGACGGCTACGAAGCGTACTACATTGATACGAGTTCGATTCTGGGTGCTCTGACAGAAATTGCCCAGAAGGTATTTTCCCTGCAGAAAGTCACGCTTCAGGGAGATTCCTCCTATTCCTTTCAGGCGGACGTACCCATTTCAAAATTCATCGTTTTTGCTCAGGGCAAGCAGACAGAAGTAACGAACGCAAAAATCAACGGCGAAGATGTACCGGCCAAGCCTTTCTCTGTAGAGGTTTCGGTAAACGATAAGACTCCGCAGCCGGAATGCAATTCGGGTTGTGCCATTGCTCCAAATCTGAACGGCAAAGTGGTGACGTATGAAGCCAAGGATCCAAAGAAGCCTTTCTCTTCGGGAAAGTACACATTCGAAAGTACGTCCGATGACGTGGATGTGTATGTAGAACCCGGAATTGAATTCCGGACGATTCTGCGCAGCGGATCCGAAGTAACTACCGATACAGAAATTCAGGACGGCATATCCATTCCTGGCGGAGAAAGTACAGTCGTTATTCAGATCTTTGACCCGCTTACGGGAACACCGATTGACCCTTCTCAGTCGGAACTTCTTAAAGGTTCGGAATTTGCGCTGACCGTAACGGATGAAGACGGAAACACAGTCACGTACACCAACGGAGAAAAACTGAATTTAGCACCAGGCAAAGCCACTCTTCAGTCGGTCGCCCGGCTTCCGGGAAATATCAACATGACGGGAGAATCGGCAAAACTGGATGTAAAAGACGCACCGATCTCCGTCCTCTTTTCGCAGCCGGCTGGATACGATATCAACCCGGGAACACTGAGCGGAGAGCAGCCTGTGCAGGCTTCGATCTCGGCACCGGATGGAACCCGAATCAATAAGGATACCTTTGATTCCTACTCATTCGAAGTCACCGGTACCGAAGGGGTGAACTGGGAGATCTCAATGAGCGACCAGGACGGCGTCGTAAATCTGACGCCTTCTTATGCGACCGATCAGAAGGGATCGGGCATTACATCGACAACTCAGAATCTTGTCCTCAAAGTCACCCGCGATAACGGCAGCTATCAGCAGGCGGGGGAAGGCAACGTGGAAATTCGCTATGTCGCACCAGAGCCGCTGAATCTGATGATTACGCTTCAGAATCCTGAGGAGACGTATAAAAAAGGCGAACGAACCTACATGTTCGATCCGAACCAGAGAGGCTCGGGAAGCGAAGCCTATATTCTCGCCAAAGTGCAGGTCGAAGAAGAGGACGGCTCACTGAGAGATCTTAATGAAGACGAATGGGAAAGAGGCGTAAGCAGCTTTACGTTTACAGCCAGCCAGCACGCCCCGAATTTTCTCGATCAGCTCATTCGGTGGGTCTGCTTCCAGTCGCTGGAATTTGATGTAGTCAAAGATGAGCAGCCATCGTGTTACCGCTTCTATCTGGGCGGACCCGCAGCAACCAGCGTCCTTCCCAACGACCTGGATCTGAACGTGGACCTGGACATTACGCTGGCCAGCGGACAGCAGGAAGAAGGCCAGACAGAAGATGCGATCAGCATCATGCCGCTTTCTCTGTGGGCGTATTTACTGAAATTCATCCTGATTGTTCTGGCATCGCTTCTTACCCTGTTCCTTGTCTATAAATTTATTACCAAACCGCGTTTTAAACGGGGTACATATGTCAGCGCCAAAGGCCATTATCTGGATCGGCGCGGAATCAGGATGGGACTGGAGGGAAGAGGCCGTCCGCGGCAGGATTACGAACTGTCCTTCAGCGACCGGATTAATCCGTTTAAACCCGAGAGTGCAACGCTGAATTTCGAATTAGGAAATACAAACGGAATTATTTCTGAACTCAGCCTGCAGTTCACCGCGGTTAAAGGCGGGAACATTCGCTGGGAAAATCCAGAAGCCCTCTGCAACCGATGCGCTTTTACGTTTAACCATAAAAATTATTCGCTGGGTACGAATCCGGAAAAGGTCATCAATCTTGTGTTCGGATATGAAACACCGTTTGTGCTTAAGGGTCTTAAGGTGATGACCGACCCCAATGTCACCGTCAGCTTCAAATTTTCCAATGCTGTTCACTTAAGCTTCACAAGTGAGCAGTGCCTTGCCTTTCTAG
>NZ_CAPAEZ010000104.1:0-6392 GCF_948576815.1 uncultured Allobaculum sp. | reverse complement strand
AAACTAGAAAGGCAAGGCACTGCTCACTTGTGAAGCTTAAGTGAACAGCATTGGGCGAAACGAAAAAACGAACACCGATGCAAATCTGACCCAGATTGGCTGATTCGGCCCATTTCTGGCCGCATGTTATAAAATAGGCATGCGCAAACCGGCGCAAGAAACAAAATCGGTTTGACGGATCGTCCGTCAGGAAGGGAAGAAGAACCATGCGTGAAGAAGAGCGTTTTACTGAGTACGTGCAGAACTACAATCCGGAGGATTCACAGATTCGTCTGAAAATCATCCATACGTGGAAAGTCGTTTCAGCCGCGGATCAGATTGCCGAAAATCTGAACCTGAGTGAAGAAGAAAAGAAGCTCGCCCATCTGGGAGCGCTGTTTCATGACATCGGCCGCTTTGAACAGGTGCGCCGCTTTCATACGTTCATGGATGCGAAAAGCGTCGATCATGCCGCTTTAGGCGCTGAAATTCTCGCACAGGAAGATTTCTTAAACGAGCTGTCCAATCAGGAAAAAGAAATGGTCATTCAGGCCGTTTCCGTTCATAACAAGCTTTCCATTCCCGATATGGATACCGGCTTTCAGCGCGTTCTCGATCAGATTTTGCGGGACGCCGACAAAGTGGACATTTTCCGGGTCAGCGCAAAGGAAGATCCCATGGATACGACCGGCGCCCCTTTATCCGCTCTCAAAACGCAGACGATCACGCCCGCCGTTTACGAGGCGCTCGTCGAGGGACGAAGCGTTGATCGTTCGAGCCGGATTACCAATCTCGATTTCTGGATGTCCTTTCTCGGCTTCATTCCTGATCTGAACTTCCCAGTTTCGTGCCGTATCGTGCTGGAACAGGGATTCTGGCGTGAACAGCTGGACCGTATGGTCAATGAACAGCTGGTCGAAGACGAAATGACAAGAGAACAGATCCAGACACTGCTTGACCTTTCCGCAAAGCGTCTGGAAGAAAAAGCCGCTCTCGCCGGTTAAGCTTTATAAATCCGAAAAACAAAACGGCTTTTCGAAAAGGCATATTCTGCGAAAAGCCCAGCGACAGATCAGGCGGCAAAGCGCCTGAAAAAGGAGGAGGCTTATGAAACCCGTAACGCTGATTGCGGTCGATGTCGACGGCACGCTGCTCAATTCGCAAAAGAAGCTCGATGAGAAAACCCGTCAGGCCGTAAACCGCCTGAAAGAATACGGAATCCTGTTTGGGATTATTTCCGGACGCCCGGTCGAAAGCGGCGTCATTCTCAGCCGCCAGTGGGGCATTGAAAATTCGATCAGTTTTTTAGTCGGCATGAACGGCGGTGCCATTTACGACATGCGCACAAAAGAAAAACAGACCTTCGCGCATCTCGACGGCAAACTGGTCTGGCAGATCTGTGAAATTTTCCGGGAAATCCCCGGCATTCATTTTGAACCGATGATCGGCAACCGCCGCTATGTGGAATTTTCCACACCGGAAACGCTCGCCATTGCCGAGCAGTTTGGCGAAGAGGAAATTATTGTCGATCTCAAGGAGTTTCTGGAACATCACGATGTGGACAAGCTGGTCATTCGCAGCCGCGCCGAAGATCAGCCGCGCATTAAGGAAATCGCAGCAGCGCATCCGTTTGAAGGGGTAGTGAGCTTTCCCACCGCGGACGTTCTTTACGAATACGTCGATCCGAAAATCAATAAGGGATTCGGCCTGGACCGCATTTGCGAACATTATGGTCTGAACGAAGAAAACGTCATCGCTTTTGGCGATGAAAGCAACGATATTGAAATGCTTCAGAAAGCCGGAGTCGGCATCGCGATGGGCAATGCCACGCCGCCGGTCAAGGCGATCGCGGATGTGGTTCTGCCCTGGACCAACGATGAACACGGCATTGCCCGCTATCTGGAACAGGACGTTCTTCCAGAACAGACCGGCCGCCTCGAAGTGCTCCCGGCATCGACGTACACTTCGTTGCGCGCCCCAGAAATGCCGGCAAATCCAGAAGCCGATACGCCTGCGCAGGGCAGGGAAACTGCCGCTGCAGGCGGCAAAGAAGAAAACCAGCAGAGAAAGGGGAAAGGGAATGTCTAAATGGGATGAAATTTACTGCGGCCTTTGCGAGACGATTCTCAGCGAAGGAACGATCGTTTCCAACCGTACAGGCGTGGATACGAAAAAAATTCCGTTTGCCCACTTCACGCTGAATGTCGGCGAAGAATTTCCGATCCTGACCGTCAAGCAGCTGTTTTTACGGCAGGCGGTTCTGGAAATGTTATGGATTTATCAGGCGCAGAGCAACGATGTGCGCTGGCTTCAGGAGCGCAATGTGCACATCTGGGACGAATGGGAAATCGATGAAAACGGCGACTGGCTGGAAGTAAATACCGGCCGGGTGCTCAAGCATTTCGATCCGTCCATGGCGCATACGATCGGTACGGCGTACGGCTACATCGTTCGCAAGTACCATCTGATCGACAAGCTGATCGATTCGCTTAAAAACCATCCGGAAGACCGGCGCCGGGTCATGTCTTTATGGCAGGATGCGGAACTCGATACGGCGGTTCTGCCCAGCTGCGTCTGGAGCAGCGAATGGGACATTACCGATGGAACGCTTAATGTACTCGTCCATCAGCGCTCGTGCGACGTCGGTCTGGGTCTGCCGTTTAACGTTACGCAGTATGCGGTACTGATGTGCATGATGGCTCAGGTGTGCGGACTGAAAGTCGGACGCCTGGCCTGGTCGATTAAGGACGCGCACATTTACGTCAATCAGCTGGAGCAGATGCAGGAACTTCTGCAGCGCTGGCACACGAATGAGCCGCTGCCGGCACCGAAGCTCTGGCTCAACCCGGAAGTGAAAAACTTTTACGACTTTGACAGTTCGAAAGAACTGAAGGACGTGCATCTGGAAGGGTATCAGCACATGGGAAAACTGCGGATGCCCATTACCCAGTGATCCGCCTTGACGCCATCGCCGCAGTGGGCAGAAACGGCGAAATCGGCTGGAAGGGCGATATGCCCTGGAAGCGCGGCCTTAAACAGGATCTGAAGTTTTTCCGTAAGGTGACAATGAAGCGCCCGGTCATCATGGGCTGCAACACGTGGAAGTCGCTGCCTGGACTGCTTCCCGGCCGTCTTCATCTTGTGCTCACGTCCCATGAAATCAATCGCGAAGGCGTGCTGACCTTTTCCACAGTCGAAGACTGCCTGAAGTGGCTGGACGCGTATAAAAAGCAGAATATACATGCACCCGAATCCATAGCACTGGATCACGGTACGGTATTTGAACAGCCTGACGCTTTTGTGATTGGCGGGGCTTCGATTTATCGCGCCTTTCTGCCGTACTGTTCGCGCCTGATCCTGACGGAAATCGATGCGGACTTTGAAGCCGACACGTATTTTCCGGATTTTGATCGAAACCAGTATTCCCGCCAGGTTCTCGATGAACAGGAAGACGGCAGCTATCACACCCGTCATGTGGTGTGGATGCGAACGACAGATCCTGCAGGCGAAGAATAAGAAGCGCCGGAAAACCAGTCGGGGAAATCCGGATCGAGAATCTCGAACCGGATGATGCAAAGCCCGATGTTTAAACTTAAGAAATGCATGCAAAAGGCTGCCTTCCTTCGAAGAAACCTCTTCGTCGTAAGGCAGCCTTTGTGTGTTGAATCGATTTTAGAATCGGGTTTATAGAACGTTCAGAAGGATATGTTCAGGATAATCCGGTCAGCGCTTAGTGACGGCCCTTGACCTGCGCAAGCTTGCGGATCATGTCCTTTTTCTCCTGCTCAAGCTGGAGTTTCGCTTTTCTGGCTTCTTCTTCCAGTTTGCGTTTGCCCTTCACAGCAAGGATCACTGCGGCGCCGGTCAGCGCGGCAACGGCGGCAGAAGCCATGGCGATACCGAACAGACGGTCGTCTTCTTCTTTTTTCATGGCAGCGCGATGATCGGCTTCCAGAGGAATCATGGAATTGGCTACATGATTTTCTTCCGCGCGCAGAAGATCGATGAGCAGTGCTTTGCGGGCATCGCTGCGCAGATTGAGCGCTTCGTTTTTAACTTCGTTGAATTTTGACATAGGGGTACCTCCTGGAGGATCAACACCTCTCCTGTTTCTTCGTATACCTTCAGTTTAGCCGGGACAGGGGAATATAGCGTACGGCTTGACTGAAAGAGAACACGCCGCTATTTATCGCCAAACGAAATGCCAAGCATTCTGGCTTCCTGAATGATGCTGGAATCGGGATCGACGAGCTTGAGCTTGCCGGCGATTTCGGCAAGCGGCACTTTGACGATTTCGCGGTTGCGATAGGCGACCATGAAGCCGTATTCACCCTGGCAGGCCATGCGTCCGCCCTCAGCGCCCAGACGGCTGGCGAAAACGCGGTCGTAGGCGTCCGGCATGCCGCCGCGCTGGGTATGACCTGGAATGGTTACGCGGACTTCCTTGCCGGTGGCTTCTTCAATTTCTGCGGCCAGTTTGTAGGAAACGGACGGGAACGTGTAGCTCTGCAGGCGCTTCTGGTATTCCTTCTTGGACAGCTTCTTGTCTTCGATCGAAATCGCGCCTTCGGCAACGGCGAGAATCATGAAGCGGCCGTGGTTATTCGTTTTCTTTTTCTTAACGACATCGAGAACGACGTTCAGATCGTAGGGGATTTCCGGAAGCAGAATGATATCGGCGCCGCCGGCCAGTCCGGCGTTGAGCGGCAGCCATCCGGTTTTGTGGCCCATGATTTCGACGATAAATACGCGGCCATGACTCGAAGCAGTCGTGTGAATTTCATCGATCGCGCGGGTCGCAATATCGACCGCGGACTGGAAACCGAACGTCATGTCGGTGCCCCAGAGATCGTTGTCGATCGTCTTCGGCATGCCGATGACATTCAGACCTTCCTGGGAAAGACGGTTGGCGGTTTTTAAAGAGCCGTTGCCGCCTAAAACGATCAGGCAGTCGAGTTCGAGCACATGATACGTTTGCTTCATGAGCTTGACTTTGTTATTGCCGTTTTCATCCGGCTTGTCGAGATCCTTGAACGGCACCCGGCTCGTACCGAGAATGGTTCCGCCGCGTGTCAGGATGTCGTTGAAATCGGCACTCGTCAGCATGCGGTAGCGGTTGTACATCAGGCCTTTATAGCCGTCTTCGAATCCGTAAAACTCTACGGGTTCCTTAGCGTTGTTCATGGCGGAAAGGTAGATGGCACGCATTGTGGCGTTCAGCGCCTGGCAGTCTCCTCCGCTCGTAAGCATTCCAATTCGAAGCATTGATAATCCTCCTCACTCTGTTTTCAGCTGTAATTCTTTCTCTATTTTAAAACGAATCGATTCAAACCGGGGACCGGATGTATAGTTTTTCAATCCTGTCGAAAAATCACGATTTTTTAAAGGAAATCGCGTAGGCAGAAGAGTATGCGATTTGACGTTGTAAGAAAAGGCGGTCATCAAAGCCGGGAAAACGCTTCCTCTACTATTAAATGAAAGTAAAGAAAGATGTACCTGAACCAGTCGAACAGCCCTTCAAGTTTTACACTTGCAAAAAGACATGTCCCTTCGTTCCAGGTCCGGGCAGAATGTACTGCCTAATTCCGGGCAGAATGTACTGCCTAATATGGAGGTAATATGAAAACAAGATCACTTACAGCGCTCGCGCTGCTGTCTGCGTTAATGATTGCGGGATGCTCTTCCGCTCCGGAAACAAAAACCGAATCTTCGGCTTCCGAACCTGTATCTTCCGTTGAAGAATCCAAGGAATCCAAAACGGAAACGTCTGCTGCTTCTCTTGAAGACATCAGCATGGCCTTCTCGAACGCCGGCTACAGCGTCAGCGATGTCGTAACCGAAGGCGACAAGACGACCTTTACCGCCGAAAACGACAACGGTTCCTTCCAGGTTGAAGGCCAGAACTTCGAAAACGAAACCGAAGCGTCTCAGACCTACGAAACCAGCGCTTCCCAGCTCGAAGACGACGGCTATCTGGAAGTCGAATCCTACGATGCCGATCAGAAGCAGACCCGCGTACTGCTCAACGACTACAACACCGTATACGGCGTAGCCGCCATTAACCGCGAAGCCAAATCCGTAGTCACTCTGCAGGACATCCCGGAACCTGCCCTCGACGGCGCCAAGAGCGTTCTCGAAATGCTTCGCTACCCTGTTAAATAAGCGTCTTTTTCTCCTTTGACTTTTGAATCCGCGCCATAGACAGGCGATCTTATCAAAGACGCCGAGTCGTTTGCGGATCTTCGTGCAGACCCTGAAATCCTCAGGGTCTGTTTTTTTGGCGCTTTTCAAACCGCACAAACGCTCGGAAAACGGAAGCAATTCAACGTCCGGCATTCAAAATTCCAAATTCGGAATCTTCCCAATGCTGTTCACTTAAGCTTCACAAGTGAGCAGTGCCTTGCCTTTCTAGT
>NZ_CAPAEZ010000103.1:0-6460 GCF_948576815.1 uncultured Allobaculum sp. | reverse complement strand
TAGCGTATCTAATATTCAGTCTCGCGTATACCCGTCGATTGTTTGACACTTACCGAGTGTCTCACCCCTGCGCCGCCTGCAGGAGCATTCGACACTTGCGCCGATCTGTCGAAAAGCAGAGGCAAACGATTTGAGGATTCTGTATAAACTTCTGAGCTGTCGGCATTCATGACTGCATTCTTACTGAGTTTGCCTAAAATTTCTAGCTTTACCCCCTTTTTGAATCAGAAGAGAAAAGAAAACGTCGCAGAAGAACCAGACTGCTGCGACGTATCAGAGAGAGATCAATAGTCTTGTTTAGTCCATCTCGCTCCAGGAAGAACGGATCTGAAGCCTTGCGTACAGATCCAGCAGTTCGCTGACAAACAGACGGAAAGTTTCGGCGGTCATCATCTGATCTTCGGCATGCATCAGAAGCAGACTGAATTCATACCGGGCTCCGCCGGCTTCCTTGGAAAGCAGACGGGAATGAGCTTTCTGTGCTTCGAGAAGCGCTTCATCCCCCGCTTCCATCGTATGTTCTGCCTGGGCAAACCGGCCATCCTTGGCTTCTTTAAGAGCACTCATGTAAAACGTCTTGGCGCTTCCGCTTGATGCGATCATTTCAAAGCAGATCTGTTCGAATTCATTCATGGCGAATCCTCATCTTCCTTTTTCGCTCGTTAAGCAAAACGATCATGCAAAACACATGATCGTCGGATTTCAAATCATCAATTCTTTACAAAAGAACAATATCAGCCAGATCGTCTATCTGCGAATGGAGTAGACGGAGAAACGGAAAAGATCGTAGCGGTGTCTGGAAATGGAATATTCAAAAGGTACGCCATTATCCAGAAAAGCGATCTGCTCCACTACAAGAACCGGTTCCACTTCGGAAAGGCCGAGTTCCTTATGGTCTGTCTCATTGGAAATATCCGCGCTGGTCGTTTTCTGCGCAGCGCCGATCCGAAGGCCTAAATCGTTTTCGATATACGAATAGATCGAATGGTTCAGGATGTCGAGAGTCAGGCCTGGAATTACAGCCGGAGACATATACGTCTGTTCAATAACGTAGGGGCGATCATTGAGCAGACGGACACGGCAAATATCATAAACGGGATCATTCACATGGATGTTCAGGGCCTTGGCGATCTTTTCCGTGGCGAACATCAGCTGGAAACGAAGGACTTTGGAGGTTCCTTCTCCATTGGTTGCCTTAGTAAATCCAACGAGTTCTCTCTCCTGGATTTCTACTTCCGGACGATTGATTTTACTGGAAAGAACAAAGCTTCCCTGTCCCTGCTTGCGATAGATCAGTCCTTCCATCACCAGCATGTCATAGGCTTTTTTTACGGTCATGCGGGAACAGCCAAAGTTCTGGCAGACCGTTTTTTCATCCGGAATCTGAGCGCCTACTTCGTATTCTCCACTTAAAATACGGCCTTTAACATCCTCATAAATCATCATGTACTTTTTTTTCATAGCGGTTACCTTTTCACAGATTTCGTCATATTGCTATAAGTAGTATACCCATCATTTGATTTCCTACAAAGGGTTCTGGTGAAGGAAACTCATATTATTTATAAGTTAAACACATATTGGATAGAATTATCTTGTATGAATATATGTCTAGTCAAATAGTAGGATTATTTGACAGCGGGTATTCTGTCCATTTATAACGGACAAATGTATTTAATTGAAAGACGATTTGAAATTTAACAGCAGAAATAGTGTTGCTATTGAAACGTTTCAAAACCATTAAATATGACACGAATATTCAGAAATACAATTTATTTGTCTGTCAAATTCAGATTACGCGTGTCATTAAACAGCATCGAAAAAAGCCAATGAGAATTGTAAATTAAGCAACAGGTTACGCAATATTGCTTCTGCCATTTTCAATGAATTCGGACGATTTTCCTTTAAAATTCCGTTGATTCAGGCGATTTTTACGCATTTTGAAACATGAGTCGGTTGCATGTTTCAAAAATTATCAGCATTCACAGGTCTCAATGCTCCATCAAATCCAGCGGCAGGATTTCCGGCGGATCTGTTCTTTTCTTCCCCTGACGAAAGAAAGGGAGCGGGCTGTAAAGCACCGTTCCCATAGTCTTGGTACGCTTATCGAAAAACTGTATGAATGGAAAAGACAGGAAAAGAAAATTTGAAGAAAATCCCCAGAAAAAATCCGCTCAGCGCGAAACTGTCCCTTTGGTCTGACTGGCGCGCTCTTTGTTTCGCCGCTTGAGCATCGTCCGAAAACCAGATCCGCTCTCTTCTTTTCGTCTTGCCGGTTTTGCATTCTGCTTTTTTGATGCAGAAGCGAGGCTGACTTTTGCGGCAGGCATCTGCGGATCCGTCGCTCCACCTGGATTGTGTACCCGAACCTGTTCCTTGAGCTTACGGCTGGATCTGGCTTTCTGCTTTTCAAGCTTGGATGTCTGCATCTGAATGATTTTCTGCTGGACGCCTTTTAAGCCGTACCAGTTCACCCCATGATCCTGCAGCAGCTTAATGCCGCGGTTTAAAACCCGAATGGCATCGTATTGCATGTTCAATCCATCGTAGGTCTGGGCAAGCCGCATGTAAACCGAGGGAGCGAGCGATTCTTTGGCGATGGCGAGTTCATAGTTGAAAATGATGCCTTCATAATCCTGGGCACGAAACGCCTGATCGCCTCTGGCCTTGGCTTTCTTTTTCGAGATCTGCGCATTTTCCCCGTTTTGAGAAATCTGCCGGCGCGTATACGTCAGAAACTGACTCATCTGATTGCGGGACGGCTTATGCGAGGGTTTTGGCGGTTTTGGCCGATATTCCGGGATCGGCTTGATAAAGGGCATCAGATCCATATCGAAATAGCGGTACATGTACTTCAGAATTTCAAAGCAGACGTTGACGTCGCTTTCCGGATTGTGATGATCGATTTCAATGCCAAGACGCTCGGCAATATGGTTGAGGCGCAGATCCCCTTTTTTCTGCTTTTTGCGGTAGTAAAACTGCTCCATGATATCCATCGTATCGATGTAGTAGGAAGCGTGGATTTTTTCATGGAAGCGGGAGAGATCCTTATTGATGACGCACATGTCGCTGTTCGTATTGTGAGCGACGAGAATATACGGCTCTTCAAAATAGCGGCCGTAGTCTTTCCAGTATTCTTCCAGCGAACGGGCGTTTAGAACGTCCTTGCGCAAAATGTGGTGAATCTGAATGTTCTGTGCGGAAAAGAACGTTTTCGGATTGATCAGTTCGGTATGGCGTTCCGTTTCCTTATGATTTTCCACAACGATGATGCTGATGGCACAAATACAGTCATTGTTCAGGTTTGGAATTTCCACGTCCACAAACGTGAATTTTCCTGGATAGGGGAAATCTTGCATAGGCCATCCTCCAAATTCTAATCTTTACTGGTCATCCGGCTGCTCCATTGGACAGGCAGCTGAACCGCCTTCCCGTTCCAGCGGCGATCGTTATTTAGTACAGCAGGCAGAAAAAGCCATAAACCGTCTGAAACATCCACAGGTTCTGTCCTCATTCTACGCGTTGGCATTGTGTTCTTTTTAGAATCACGCTCACGAAAGCCAGAAAGCAGGACAAAGGTCCGACTAGCGTTTCTGATCGCGATTTGCTTTAGTCAGGTCCGCATTCAGGCTTGAGAGCATGGCGGTCAGCCGGGCAATCCGCCGCCGCTTTTCCAGGCGGGCTTTCAGTCCTTCTTTCTCACCGGAAAAATCGTTGGATTCCACCGTCTGGCGAATGGTGAGCTTCGTACTGGATCCGTCCGCGTCCAGACGATAGTCATTGGAGATTTTCTGTCCTTCGAGCAGGGTGACCAGTTTAAAGGACTCTCCACGAACCGCCTGCAGTATGCGCAGACGCAAAACGGGCCCTCTTCGATCGTCAAGCAGACGGGTTTTCAGAGCATAGCCGTACGTCAGATCTTCCGGTTCGATGCGTACGCCATACTGCTCCGAGATCTGACGGGCAATTTTTTCCATGAGAAAATCGTAGAGGACATCGCCGGGCGTTTCAAAAATACGGGTGACTTCTACTTGCATGCGTTCTCCTTTGCCTGTATCGTTCTGTCTTTTCTATTGTTTCGTTTCCGCCTTATCGGGCATTCCTGTTTTCTGGTCTGCCGATGGAAGAGATGTCTGTCCGCCTTCAATCAGAGCGAGCGCCTGTCTGAACGCTTCCGGACTGGCCACGCGAAAAATGAGTGTCGTCTTTTCCTTTTTTACGCTCAGGCGTTCCCCGTTCTGGCGCAGTTCAAGACGATTCAGCGGATAGGAAAAGGCGAAATCCTCATCCAGACAGGTCAGGCTCTGATCGGTCAGATAAATAATGTGCACTTTCGCCCCTTCATAATCGACACGCATCGCATCCGCCCAGTACAGGGTTTCTCCAGGTTTGCATTTCAGAGCGCTGCGATACGCCGGAATCTCGCCTCTGGCCAGTGCATCCTTGGCACCCTGCGGCAAAACGGATGGCAGCGCTTCGGATTTTTGCCGATTGCCTGCATAGCGATAGAGATACCAGCCAAGAAGGACGAGCGTAACGGCCAGCGCGATCGGGCTGGACGAAGACTGGCGGGTACATAAAATGGCACTTACAGCGGCGGCAAGAATAAGGAGCCAGAAGAGCAGAGTTTTTTTCAGAGGCGTTTTCATATACGACAAATCTTAGCACGATTTAAGCGAACTGTGTTCCCTCCTCTGATTCCTTTTGCGCAGTTCCTTCCCGCTTCTGGACTGACCGCTTCTCTGATTCAAACCGATTCGTCTGGAGCTGTCTGCACCTGTACCCGTCGCAGTCTGAGACCACATGCAGGTCCCTCTTGGCAGAAAACTCCTGAAACCGTGAAAGGAGGGAAAGCAAAATAAAAAGCCCCGGGATTCCGTCGGGCTGAATCCAGTCAGCTCGGCTCAGAAATGCGCGGGGCACAATACGACGGGTTTGGATCGATAAACGGCTCATGAAAGCCGAGAAGATCGCTCGACCACTGGCAGAAGACGCCCTGCAAGTCGAAACTTCCTTCCTGACTGGCCCAGACGATGCAAAGGCCATCGTTGATCTGCATGAGCAGAGACGCGAGCGACATCGGATCCTGGCGGGATTCGATCGCGTTTTCTTCCTGCAGCTGTCGAATGCATTCTGCGGCCAGATCCAGCCATTTTTCATAGTCCACATGATAGATGTCCGGATTTTGAAGGATGTAATTGGAATAGACCGCATACAGTTCCGGACCCATCCTGTTCGCAATCTGATGAAAGCAGGAGAAGAGCTTAGGAAAAGCAGCGCGCGGACCCTTTTCTTCCAGAATCTGCCGGGCTTCGGGCAAAGCATTCGCGCTCTGTTCGTTGAACCAGTGGATGAGAATCATTTCCTTGCGGCCGATCCGGTTATAAAACGTCGGTTTGGTCACATGGATCCGCGCGCAGATTTCTTCCACCGAAACTTTCTCATAGCCTTTTTCCTTGAACAGGGCGATACCGGCGGCAATCAGGGCCGCTCTTTTTTCTTCCATTTTCATACAGTCGCCTCCCCATTGCGACGAAGCAGCGCATGAAGTCCTTCATGCATCTCTTCAAACGTACCTTCGATCTGCGAAACCGAAAACTGCATGCAAAGGCCGATAAGCCAGCTGCCCACAATCTGCGTCAGCTGCAGAGGGTCAATCGTGCTGAGAATCTGTTTCGCATTTTGTGCATCGAGAACAGCATCCACAATCGAGTTTTTCCATTCGGGACTGATGATGATTTCAAAAACCGGCCGCTCCAGCGAGACCGCCAGCAGATCGCTCAGTATCTTCTTGCCTGAAAGCAGAAGCCGCGCGTAAAGCTTGTCGCAAAGGGCTTCAATTTTTTCCAAAGCGCCAAGCGGCGATTTGGCAATTTGATGAATTTCCTTTTCGTCAAGACAGAACACGTTGACGAGAAGATCGGATTTCGTCAGTCTGGCCGCGTAAAACGTCGGTTTGGAGATTCCGGCCTGATCGCAGATTTCATCGATCGTAACCGCCTGATAGCCCTTTTTCAAAAACAGGGCTTTTGAAATTTCGCAAATGTGGCGGCGGTCCGCCTTTTTCTTTCTCATAAGTATCGCTCCCTTCTGTCGGGCAATGTTTAAAGCGATTCTCCTTCTGTGTTTTTCAGAGTGAATGGTGGATGAGAAAAATTTATCAGAGTGATGCGCGAACAACTCAAAGAATGCCTGATCTGTTTCGCAATGGTTTACAGGAATATCGATTGCGCCGGACTCAATCTGTTTTGTAAACGATATTGTCTTTTCTGTGAATCAATTTTATCCAAAATAAGAGCTCCATCCCAAGACTGCTTTTCTGAGTCGTCCCGAATTTACCCAAATATATGCATATTTCCCAAATAAATTTAGATAAAACATCAATGTTGCCTATTCTCACAATCGTTGCTTTGTAAGCGTCAAATAAAAGACGGGTATTTTCTCGACCGCCTCCTTGGGATAA
>NZ_CAPAEZ010000102.1:0-6964 GCF_948576815.1 uncultured Allobaculum sp. | reverse complement strand
CGTATCTAATATTCAGTCTCGCGTATACCCGTCGATTGTTTGACACTTACATTCATCCCGCAACCGTGTTTCGCTCAAAAAACGTGCATCCTCCGGCACAGAAATTTGTCGATACGAATTGGCAGAAGGGGCCGTGTCGAAGCGAATCGGCGAGACAAATGTGTCGAAGCAAATGGGGCGAAGGGAGCGAGCAAAGCGGAAAGCAGCATACGGAAAGCAGAATACGGAAAGCAGAAAAAATCCCCTGTTCAAGTCGTGAACAGGGGAAGAAAGAACGAAGCAAATTTCTTGCGGGCTGTGGTTGATATGCAGCCAGGAAACGAGGTGTACGGACTAGTCGAGGATCTGGTAAATCACGTCTTCGGTATTCTCGTCATCGTAAACAATCTGGTAGGAAATGCCGCCGGCGTCGAGAACCTGCGCATCGCGCTCCGTACCTGCGATGTAGTCGATATCCCAGTTTTTGAGCATCGAAACGGGCAGATTTACCTGTACTACGTCGCCCGAAGGGCTGGCAATTTCCAGATCGCCATCCGGAATCAGGGAAACGTAAATGTGCGCGTAACGGTTAATTTCGTCTTCAAACTTGTGCTCCGGATCGATGAGTTCCCATTTTTCGAAATCCGGGTAGAAGTTGACGCCGTTAACGACTTTGACGCCATTGGCCATCATCAGCGCCTGACGCAGATCGTTTTCGGTCGTCAGCCACCAGGCGTCAGGATTTTCTTCACGAATCTGTACAGCGGCCTGTGCCATGGGGTATTCGGCAACGCTCGCCGTTCCCTGCATGATCGGGTTGACAAGCATGCCGCTGCCGGCTGTCCATGCCAGCATGCCGCAGAGGGTCAGCTGACGATAGCGGGTAAAGGCCAGCCAGAACAGGAATGCCAGACCGATTGAGAAGACATAGAACATGGCCCGCGATCCAAACAGCCGCAGGAAGTTTGGCAGGATCATGTAATGCGTAACCATAGCGGCAAGAACGGCGTAAATGGCGCAGGCGACAAAGCCGGAGAGCGTTTTGTGCGGGAACTTGGTGTCCTGCACTTTGTAAATCGTCCAGACGGTAAAAATCGTGCCGGTATAGCCAAATACGGTCTGCATGCGGTTGCAGGAAGAAAGCAGAGTCACTTTCGCCAGCCATACCGGGATTTCAAAGTGCAGATAAAACGCCTGGAACAAAAGGGAAAGGAAGAGAACCGTTCCGATCCAGCGGGAGCGGTCTTTCTTCTTTCTCAGCCAGTAGAAGAGATACGGATAGTACAGGCAGCAGGCAACGCCAAACTGCGTAAAGCTCGAGATTTCACTGTTGTTAAGCAGATCCGGATCGGTATACGTCTGCAAAAGGCTGACCGGGTTGATAAACAGCATCCACGGTGCGCCGGTCGCCCCATGAACGACGCGATCGCCCGGATAAACGGTATCGTTGGCCATCATCAGCGCATCTTTTGCCGAAAGCAGTGTCGGCACCAGAACGATGCAAAGACCGCCGATGACCGCGATTACGTTCCAGATGTTGCTCTTTTTCCATTCCAGCTCATCTTTATCCCGATAAAGACAGGCGCACATTAGGAAGAAGGCGAGCAGTCCGCAAGGAACCTGCAAAGAAGGGAAGAGGGCCAGAACAAAGCCGTCTAACGATGCAATAGCCAGAAGCGTGAAGGCCCATTTTTTCCAGCCCTGCGCGCGGAAAAACCAGTAGCCGACCACAAAGAGCGTACTCGCCCAGAAAATCGCATCGTAGAAATGGGGCGAGAACCACCACTGCATGCCCGGCGCAAACGTCAGGATAATCGCACCAAAAACGGAAAGGTATTTGTTTTTCGTCAGGATGTGGAACATCTCGATCGAAACCATCACCATCAGAATCGTTTTGGACAAAAAGTACCAGGAAATGCCGTAGGCGTTTCCAAACAGAATGTAGCCCCAGACAAACGGCTTGCCGATCAGGGAGAGCGACAGAACCGGGGAGTTGTAGCCGACGATCATATCCTGACCGCCGATCGACATCTGATGGGAAATCTGGGCGTAGTCGTTGTAGTACTGGGAGAAGTAATACGGAAGCTGTACCGCATACTCATCGGCCCGCGGAATACGCGGACGGCCCATTAAAATGGACTGTTCCACTTCCGGATTTGCGGTAAACGAGTACATGTAGCAGGCCGCGTTGGACGTGTGGATCTGGAAACAGAGCAGAACCACAAACACAATCGCCGCAATCAGCCAGCGCCAGCGATACATTTTCTCGAACACCCCGTTCAGGAATTTGGAATAGAACAGGCGAAGCAGGTTGATGATCAGAACGAGCGTTCCGCACACCGCGATGATCGTCGTTTTTGTGAAGAAAACAGAAGTGAAAATGGTATAAGCCAGAATCAGCAGCGATTCCAGAAGAATCATGATGACTTTGGATCGCGGCAGTCTGGTTCGATGAAGACGGAGCGTAGAGGACGTACTCATATCGCCCGACCTTCCTTTCGTCGATGGGTTTCGCTTTCAGAACGCCATCGCTCAAATTCAAAACAGCCTTGATCAAACAGGCAGACAGACATGGCAAAACTCCTTTCTTGCGTCTCCGGTTTTGAATGAATATTCGCAGAGAAAATCGATGTATAAATGAGGACTCTAAATAATCAGATCCTGTACACACAGAAACACCTCAGAAAAATCTGAGGCCAAATCAGAAGAAACGGGTCATTAAATCCCGCAGGACTGTAACGATTCTGTGTCCAATCGATCCTGTCCGTTCAGGACAGTCAGAAAGATATTAACATTTCTGGATTTGAAATCGTCCTTTCATCCGGAACTAAAAAAGACAGGAACAGGATCCGTACAGTTTCACATGTGGAAAATCGTGCTGCATTCTGGCCAGACGGAATTTCAGAAGGACTGAGGGAATGCAGGAAAACCGAAAACCATAAAGGACCAAACGGAACAGAAAGAATCCATACGGTATACTGAAAGAGCTTACACAGGATGGAAAATTCGACGCGGAAATTATCCTAAGCAGTCCGACGGAACTGAGAAGACTCACTCAGCCAAAAAGACGGCATGAAACGGGCAATTGTGCCGTCTGTCAAAATGAATGGACAGCGCTTTTTCATCGGAAACGGGCATACAGATCGAAAGAAAAAGAAAAACATGCGTCGAAAACCAGTTCAGGAATACAGGAGAAAATATGAAACGGAAAGGAACAAAAAGCTTGCTGTGCGCCTTTCTGGCTTTAAGTTCACTGAGCAGCACGCCGGTTTTTGCCGCGCAGTCATCCAGCGATTCGGCCGTCAGGATGATCCGATCGACCGACAGAGTTCAGAGAAATTACAGCGCCAGAAAAGCTGCGCCAAATACAGCCGTCGCTTAAACCGCACAAATGCCGGCGGCCGAGCATCTGAAAGATTACTGGGATTTTGAAGGGAATACCCCGCTTCAGTCCAAAACGAGTACCCATACCGCACTTACCGCAGTTACTGCGCAGACCGCTTCGGCAGAAAACAGCCTGTTTGGTCAGGTTTATCGTTTTCCGACCGATCCTTCCCAGCATGCGTGGCTGCAGGCCTCGAACTATATCAATACCGGTCAGGGCCGCATGACCTTCGCCTTATGGTACAAATACGATCCAAGCCAGGACAGTGCGGACGGATCGTCTGTCGTACTGCTTCAGCATACGGGAAGCGGAAGAACGATTCTCTCGCTGCGCGCAGACGGCCATTATCACACGTATCTGAACGCCACGGATGTGTTCTCAGAAGGAACGGTTGCTAAAGGCGAGTGGCAGCACGTCGCGATCAGCTTTGATCAGGACGCGAAAAAAGTTCGCTTCTACATCAATGGAAAATTTGACAGTGAAAAGGATCTGGGCAATACGGTTCTGAATCAGATGTTTGATCTGCGGATCGGTCACCATAAAAACGATACAGGAACCAACCCGCACGGTCTGCGCGGCGATCTGGATGAACTTTGCGTGTACGACACGAAGCTTTCGGATGCCGATGTACTCGAACTGTACGCGCAGAAAGGAAAAGGACTCCTTCTGACGGATCTTGAAGAGTGGGTCGCAAAAGGACAGACTCTCTGCGACGACAGCAAAGTGAGCCCCTCGGCAAAAACAGCCGTGCAAAACGCGCTGGATGCAGTGGAAGCGCTCGATCCCGAAACGGTATCCATAAATGAACTCCAAAACGCCTGCGAAACCTTGAAAACGGCATGTCAAAACGCGGAACAGTCTCGTCCGGCCATTCTGCATGTGGAAGACGAGATTCTTCGAACGATCGATCCGGATTCCATTTTCGGCATCAACCATCGCTATGCGTTTAACGCGTATGGAACCTTTGATGACGAAACGAAGCAGGTTAAGGACGAGTTCAAAACGCTGTACAAGGATGCAGGTTTTGGATCGATTCGCTATCCCGGCGGATCCATTTCCAACCTGTTCAACTGGAAAACGACGCTGGGTCCAAAAGAACAGCGCAAAAAACAGGTTCATGCCTTTTATAACAATGGAAGACAGACCGGCATCGATCCCAACTTCGGACTCGAAGAAATTGCCAGCTTCGCCGATGAAGTCGATTCCGATATCGTTTATGTGTACTCGCTGGCAAGAGGCAGTGCGCAGGACGCATCCGATCTGATTGAATTTCTGAATGCGAAAGTCGGAACCAATCCAAACGGCGGCATCGACTGGGCGAAGGTGCGCAGCGATTACGGCCATCCGGAACCGTACAACGTACAGTTCTTTGAAATCGGAAACGAAATCCAGCAGTGCTACGGCATTAACAACGACGGCAAGACGACCCAGGGCTACTGGATCGATTACCGTTCCGACGGATCCGATGCGGTTCACGCCTTCACCCTCGGTGCGCCAACCGCTTATAACCGGATTTATGCGGCCAACCCGGACAACTGGGACGAAAACGCCTCCCGCTCCGACGGATCGAAAAACATGGTTCGTCAGCTGCGTCACGTCAATACGAACACCATGCTTTACGAAGACGGAAAAGCTTTACGAAGACGGAAAACTCCGCATGGATCCGGATTTCCAGGCACTGGAAAACGGTGCCCACGTCTACGTCGGTCAGAACGCGGCTTCCGCGACGGAATGGACGATTGTCGATTCCCTTGAAAATGCCGGACCAAACGATCAGAAGTGCACGCTGAACTATTCCACAGGCGAAATCACATTTGGAGACGGAGTCCATGGCGCCGTTCCTGCCAGCGGTCATGGCATATACGCGTCCTACAGCGTGGATCATGACGGCTTTAACGATGTATCCGAAGCGATGCGCCAGACCCAGTCGCGCATCAATGAACTGGAATCCAAAGAGCATGACGTGAAAATTTATACGGCCTGGGAAAACGTCAACTTCGTCAATCTCGAAAATCAGCTTGGCAATGCGGACCTTTACGACGGCATGACGATTCATCCTTACTCAGGAACCGTCAACGAAAGTTCAGATGAAGCTTTCCTGCTTGATGCGATGGCCAAAGCGCAAAACTGCAGAAACCGCGTCGTGAACTACTTAAACCAGATGCCGGAAGACAAAGTCCCGGCCATTTCGGAATTTGGCATTTACTACAACACCAGCGGACGTACGCGTTCCCAGCTGCACGCTCTGTATGTCGCCCGCTGCATTATGGATTATGCCGAACTGGGCTCGCCCTACATTCAGAAGCACTGCCTCTCGGATTACTACACATCCGGAGCCGATGCCTTAGGTCCAACGCAGCAGGCCGTCATTCAGGTTGTGCCGCTGGCCGGCTCAGATACGGCCACAGGCAAAGGCAATTTCGGTTACTTTGCGACGCCAAGTGCGCACGTCTTCTAGATTTTCAACGCCGGATTTGGAACCGAACTGCTCAATTCCTCCCTGTCACAGGACTACACGCTGTCCAACAACGTCAATTCCATTTCTGTTCTGGCCAGCCGCGATGAAGAGCACAACTATTCCATCGCCATCGAAAACGCGGATCCGACAAATGCGCGCGAGATCCAGATCGAACTGCCGGAAACGGTCGAAAACGCAGTGATCAAGGCGCAGCGTCTGGAATCCAATGGTCTGGCGGATGAAAACAGCCTCACCAGTCCCGCAAACGTTACGGTCCGTACAGATGAAATTCAGCCGGATGAAGACGGACGCATTTTTGTAACCGTACAGCCGCATTCGTTCCTGATTCTTCGCGTGTATGAACCGGCCGATAAGACGGAACTCAATTCGCTCATTGAGCTGGCGAAAAATGTGAAGACCGATGGCAGTGCGAAGTTTACCGATCTGAAAAACCGCCTGGATCAGGCGCAGATCGTCAGCCGTAATGAATTCGCCCGTCCGGCTCTCGTTCAGGAAAAGAGCGAACAGCTCAGCTACGCGCTCGAACAGCTTCTGGATCCTTCTTTATTAGAGACGGCTGTAAACAAAGCCGAAACGCTGAAGGAAGCCAGCTATGCCAAAGCAGACTGGACGTCCCTGCAGGAAGAACTGAGCGATGCAAAAGAGATTCTTCGTACTTCTGTATCGCAGGCGCAAGTCAATGAAACCGCTATGGAGCTGAATCAGACACTCCTTGCCCTGCGCAGACTTCCGGATCCGGCAGTTCTGGAAGAAATCCGGGATTAAATTTTGCCGCTCTTTCTCTGGGTATTCCTCCTTTCAGACGATCGATACAGGCTGGATTTGTGATTTCGTCGATTTCGCCTGTACGGCTGAAAAATCCGGAAGCCAGTTTCCAGAAATTCTCTTTCAGGAAAAGAAGGGGAGGCGTACCGAAGCGACCAAATCGCGGCGGTCTTTAAGGGAGGTCTGTAACGGAGGATTGCCTGAAGCAGCCTTAATTCCACACGCAAAAAGCAGAGATTCTTATCCTCTCTATATCAGGGAGGATGGAATCTCTGCTTTTTTATTTGGAAAATAATTTGCGAGGTAAGTGTCAAACAATCGACGGGTATACGCGAGACTGAATATTAGATACGCTA
>NZ_CAPAEZ010000101.1:0-7165 GCF_948576815.1 uncultured Allobaculum sp. | reverse complement strand
GATCCGGTGACAGGTGAGGTCAAGGACGCATGAGCATCCTTGCCATTGACCCGGGGAACATCGAATCAGCCTTTGTGATGGTGACAGACGACCTGTCCAAAGTCATCGCCAAAGGCAAGCTGCCCAATGCGGATCTGGAAAGGTGCATTTCCTTGCTGGTTCACGAAAGGTGGTACTGGGATGACCCTGTCCGGCACGTGGCTGTGGAAATGGTCGCCAGCTACGGAATGCCAGTCGGGGCAGAAGTATTTGAGACCTGCGTGCAGATAGGCCGATTTGAGCGGCATATCGAGATCGTCTGGGGGAACGTCATCAACTACCAGCGCATTTATCGCATGGAAGAAAAGACGGCGATTTGCCACAACTCCCGGGCCAGAGACAGCAACATCCGCCAGGCTCTTATCGATCGGTTTGGAGTGGTCGGGACAAAGAAAAATCCCGGATATTTCTACGGTTTTAAAAAGGATATCTGGGCCGCAATGGCCGTCGCTGTCACCTATCACGATAAGTATCTGACGGATTCGGAATAGGAAAAAAGAGAGGGAATTTTGATGGACAGCGGATGGATAAAGCTCTATAGAAAACTCACGGAGTGGGAATGGTATACGGATGTTCCGACCAAGACGCTGTTCATCCACCTTCTCCTGACAGCCAACAGCAAGCCAGGCAAATGGCGGGGGATTGACGTGCCTGCCGGAGCGAAAATCACCTCCCGGGAAAAACTCTCCAAAGAAACAGGGTTATCGCAACAACAGATACGGACAGCGTTAAACAAGCTGGAATCAACCAACGAAGTAACCAAGTCAACAACTGCGACATACACCCTTATTAAGCTGACAAACTACGAAAAATATCAACTGAGCAACCAAGTCTCCAACCAGCAAGCAACCAACGAGCAACCAAGCATCAACCAACCAGCAACCACTAACAATAAGAAAAGAATGAAAGAAAGAAAGAATGATGATGATGATGACTCATCATCTGAGGTCGCTTCTTCGCTGTTCGGGAAATTCCGGAACGTGCCCCTCACCCAGGTGGAGTACAACACACTGATGGAGCGGCACCCGAAGACCGGGATGGATGCAATCGAGACGGTCAGCGAAATGCTGAAAGAGAACCCGAACAAGCCGATCAGCAGCTTTCCGGCATACCTGAACAAGATAGCCTCAGGTGAAAAGCCAGCCTACCGCAAGCAGCCTGCCGCACGACAAAAGACCGGAGTCTACTCCGGACAGCTGCCGGATTGGTACTCCGACACTGGAAGCCAGTTTTCTTCGGAGCAGGAACGACAGGAGATGCTGGAAGAAGTGGAAAAGGCGAAAGCCGAATTCGAAGAAAACATGAAAGGGAAAAAATGAACGAAATTCAGACATTTGATTTTGACGGATCTAGGATCCGCACACTCACCATCGGCACGGAACCTTACTTCGTCGGGAAGGATGTGGCGGAATGTCTGGGATATTCCAATCCGCGAAAAGCAATTATCGATCATGTAGATTTAGAAGACAAATGCGATGGGGTAACGATTCGTGACTCCATCGGTAGGGAACAGACTCCAATGCTGATCAGCGAATCCGGACTTTACTCACTGATCATGTCTAGCAAACTCCCGGAAGCAAAGCGATTCAAGCGATGGGTGACATCGGAAGTGCTGCCCAGCCTTCGCAGAAACGGCATGTACGCCATGGACGAACTGCTGGACAACCCGGACCTGGCAATCAACGCACTGCAGAAACTCAAGGAAGAACGGGAAGCCCGCAGGCAGCTGGAACTTCAGAATGCAGAGATGAAGCCCAAGGCCCTGTTTGCCGAAGCTGTGGAGACATCCAGCACTAGCATCCTGATCGGAGACATGGCAAAGCTGCTGCGGCAGAACGGCGTGGAAGTCGGACAGAGACGGCTGTTTGACTGGCTCAGGACAAACGGCTGGCTGATGAAGTCCGGGGAAAGCCGGAACATGCCGACACAGAAGGCCATGGAGAAGGGTTACTTCGAGATCAAGGAGCGGACCATCTCTAACCCGGACGGATCCGTGCGCATCACCAAGACGACGAAAGTCACGGGCAAAGGCCAGGTGTGGCTGACAAACGAATTCATGGGGGAAAGAGCATGAACATCACCAACCTTACAGGCCGGATGACAAAGGACATCGAACTTCGAACCACTCAGTCCGGAAAGACAGTCGCCAACTTCACACTGGCAGTCAATCGCCGGTTCAAGTCACAGGGACAGCCTGATGCAGACTTCTTCCGCTGCCAGGCATGGGGGAAGACAGCAGAAGTCCTGCATCAGTACACCCACAAGGGCAGCCAGATTGGAGTGACCGGCAGGCTGCAGAACAGGAGCTACGAGAACCAGCAGGGACAGAAAGTTGAGATCACCGAGGTCATCGTCGAATCCATGGACCTGCTGGACAGCAGGAACAACGGCACACAGCCCGCTGACAGGCCGCAAAGCACTTACGGCGGATATTCACCCGTCCAGACACAGAATCGCTCCTACGGGGCTGGAAATGGCTGTCAGAGCGGCGGTTATCAATACGACCAAAACGTCAGACCAAGCCACGACAATCCCTACAGCCCGGATGAAATACTTGACCTGGGCTCGGATGACCTGCCGTTCTGAGAGGTGACGAAATGCAGAAACCGAAAATCGCAGAGCAGCACCCGATGGTGCTGAGACAGCGGGCAGCCATGAGAGCGGTCCATCAGGGGATCCGGCAGGCTGAGCAGGCCGGCAACATCTTCCGGAAACGGGACCTTGAGACAAAACTCCGCTTCATGCGCAGCGAGCTGTCGGAGTGTTTCCGGAATCTCCGGAAAGCGGGGTGGAAGTGATGGACAAATTCAAACCAGTCATCACCTACGAAAAGCCGTGCGCACTGTTTGATGTTCCGGGACAGTTTGAAAAAGTCTACAGCTGCCCGGAATGCAAGCGGCGCCTGGCTTTTGGTCAGATGACATGCAAGTGCGGACACCCAATCGTCTGGGAAGGCACGAAGGAATGGGACAGGCGACAGGCAGCCAGAAAGCGAGGCCGGAAGTGATGGACGTCAAAAAAGGCATCATGCATCTGCTGACAGAGATACGGCAACTGGAGCATGAGCTGGATGAAGCGAAATCGTCCGGAAATGATGCCGAAGTCAAACGGATCAGGAAAAAACTGGAAGTCCTGCGGGACAGTCTGAAAAAGTGGTCGCATCTGCTGCAGCTGTTCCAGGACCAGTGGGGAGGCGAAGGATGAAAAACCACGAAAAATACGCAGCGGAAATTTCCGCCGCACTGGCAAATGCAGCAGACGGACCTCACGGAGTCCAGGAAATGACACTGCTGACTTATCTGGAATCCGGATGCGTAGCTGCATTCGACGACTGTGACACCTGCCCTGTCTTCCAGAGCGGGGCGTGCCCCAGTTACGGATCCTCAGCCGCACCGGATCCGGTAGAAATCGCCAAATGGCTGAATGCGGAGGTGGCAGCATGACAGAACGCATGGATCGCAAGGCATTCATCACCCGGTGGCGGAAGATGCTCAAGCTGCAGGAAAAGCTCGACGAGCGCATCGTCAAGGGACACGGCCTGACCTACAAAGACCTGCTGTACGGCAACTGGTACGTGTCCGCAATCCTGGACGAGATTGGAGAACTCAACCATGAGTTGAAAGCGGACTGGTGCTGGTGGAAAAAGACACAGGCACCGGTAGACGAGAAGAAAGTGCTGGAAGAGTTCGTGGATGTCCTGCACTTCGTCCTGAGCTGGCAGCTGGCGCATCACGAGGTAACCGGGCTGCCGCTGTCCAAATTCACGGCAATCGCGTTCAGCGAGTACGAAAACTGCGGCCGGCTTCCGGAACACCGCCGTGTCGTTTCTGCCTTCCAGCCGATGATGCTGCGGTTGAGCGAATGCAATGCCTGTCCGCCGGTCAGCCAGCTCATGTGGCTTATGCGGTGCCTCAAGCTGGATTTCGAGGACGTGTATCAGGAATATCTGGCAAAGAACAAAGTCAATCACCAGCGGCAGGACCGGGGTTACTGAGGCAGGTCATGAAAGTAAGACCGAAGAAATACCGAAAACTTGACCGGGGAGTTCCCAGTGAGTACGAAATCGGAGTTCCCGTCAGGATCATCAAGCCTGGACTCATCACCTGTATGCCGGTCCCTGCAAGGGGGGTCATCACGAGCATCGACATCGACGCCATCCAAAGCGGGGCCGAAAATGAGCTGGCCGGGAGATGACGCATACCAGGCGACACATCGCCTGCGGCTGCAGATCCGACATCTGACGAACGAGCTGGAAGCAGCGGAAGCAGCCGGCAACTACTCAGAGGCCAACCGCACTCGGGAAAAACTTAAGCCGCTCAATGACAGCCTGCACAACTTGGTACAGCTGATGAGGTCACTGGATGAAGCAGAGGAGGATGAGACATGATCACAGGAAAAGCGGTTTACGAACAGCGCAAGCGCATGAAAATGAGCCAGACAAAACTCGCCGAGCAGCTGACCATCGCCTATGGACAGAGGATCGACCAGAGTCTGGTGAGCATGTGGGAGCGGGGAGCCAGACAGGCACCGGATGACATCCTGGCCGTAATGATCCGCATCTCAGAAAAGAGAGGACGGCTCGCCAGCAAGATCGTAGACGCCGGGCTCTCCTACCAGGAGCGAAATGCTGTCGAAGCTGCGGCTGTTAAAACGTATCTGCCTCATGAGGCCATAAAAAGGGCTGTAAAAACCCGCATGGGGCAGATACAGGAGGAGCTGGACCGCGGGAATGCCTCTGTGGCGGGCGAGAACCCGCCTATAAGCGACGAAACGGAAGAAACCGGGTATTTACCGGAAGAAAGCAAAAAATCCCGTACAGACGAATCTGACGGGTCACAGGAAGGGACAGAAATGGAAGACACCAGAGGAAAGTGCATTGTCACAGAAAAGACGGATCCGAAACGGACAGATGCAGCGACACAGCTGCTGGAACCAGAAAAGAAACCAAGGTTCGCTGACATTCAGAAGACCATGTTCTGCATGTACCAGATGGCAGGCGAATGCGAAGGAATCGACGGCAGCACAGAGGTGCTGCTGATGGCTCAGAGAGAGCTGGCCAGACGCATGGAAAACGGGGTTGTTTGGGAGTAGCAACGTGGGGGTGTTTGTGAGAGAAGGTCAGACGGTGGAAGTGTTCACGCCCGAAGAGCTTGAAGAATTCCGGAAGGAAATGAGCGAAACACGGAGGCAGTGTCGGGAGGCCCACCCATGACTGCGGAAGAAGCGTTTGGGTTATTCGCAAAGAATCTGGAGTAGTACTGATGAAAAAGTGGATAAAGACAATCGCTGAGTACATCGCTCAGCGAGAAGGGTTATGTGTTGAAGAAATTTTCCTGGTCTGGAGCTGCAAGACGCTGCAGAACCGGAAAGCGATATTTGGGTGTACCAGGGACCAGCAGTTGTGGGAAGCGACTTACAACGGGGACAAAGACGAAACCTACATTGACCGTTATCAGAAGTTCAGCAACTTGGTTTTGAAGGAGGTAGCCAATGACTGAAAGATGGAAGCCGGAAGATAGAGAAAAGTTTTGGTTCATTGACCGAGATGGTAATGCCAATTTCCACATGTGGACTGAATGGGATAGCGATAACGATAAGTATGATTTCGGCAACTGCTTTCAGAGCAAGGAAGAAGCCGAAGCCGCAGCCGAAAAAGTGAAGGCTCTGCTGCTGAGTCTGCACGAGCCGAAGGTTGTCACACCGGAACCTTGGCAGATTTGGAGAAACAAATTCACATGTCAAAACTACAGAGTGTTATTTACAACCAATTGGGCGACTCCGGAGCCGTATGTCACGATTGGCAAAATGGTAAAACGTCTCATTGATAAACCAGAGGAATTACAGATCGAAGGTCGACGATTTCTGATGGACTTCGAACTTGTGCAGGAACCAGAAGAGGAATATCTTCACAAAAATCCAGAAAATTTGGGAACGTCGTCTGAACCTTCGCAAAAAGTGGGGACTTGTCAAAAAACGCCTGTTTCTGAGCGTTTGGATGCGGAAGATTGTAAAAAACACGGATTTTTACAACCTTCCCACTACAACATCACCCCTGAACCAATCGACGTGATTAAGTCATGGGGGCTGAATTTCTGTCTCGGCAACGTCATCAAGTACATCGCCAGAGCCGGTAGGAAGAAGGGTGAAAGCCGGGACAGCGACCTGCACAAGGCGATGAGTTACCTTCGGTTGGAGCTGGAGGATGAATGATGCTGACAAAAGACGAAATGGAATTCCTGAAAAGGAATCTGAGCAGTGGAACAGTACAGGAAGGGGAACTCGGCAACGACGAGCCAATCCCCTTCGTGGCTGTGCCGAACATGAGGAAACCTGACGGGAGCCTGCGCTCCTTCATCCTGGACGAAATTCTGGAAGCACTGAGGTTTGAGGGAGAGGAATGAGAAAGGAAGAAATCAAGCACGGATGGGTCACTGTCCAGGGCGCTGACGCTGTGGTGAAAGAATGAGCTGCTACGGAAAACAGATTTACGACTGCGAGCCGAACGTCGGGGAAATCTGGCTGCACAAGAGTTATGAAACCGAGTTTACCAGCATCGGCGGTATAGAGTATTCGCGTGGTGTAGAAATCCTGTTCGTGTGGGGAGGGTGTACCGGACCGACAACGGTTTTCTTCCGCGAGCTGTTCACGGGGTTTAACAGCTCCACATCCTATCGGCACTTTATGGACAATTACAGATTTGTAAGAAAGCACAAGTAAAACGACTAGAAAGGAATTTGGTTTTTGAAGACTATGACCAGGCTGACGATCGCAGCCTACAAAGAGAAATACCGGATCCAGAAGCAAAGAGATGAAAAGCTGCTGGAGCTGCTCGAAATTGAGCACAAGATGACAGGCCTGGCAAAGTCAGGGAAAGAGCTGACACCGGAGCAGCAGCGCAGCAGCAAGGCAATGCCACACACAGTCAGCCCGAACTATTCAGACCAGAAGATTCTGTCGCTGATCGAGCGCAAGGATGAGATCCAGGCGGAGATCGACTATCTGGACATGAGTCTACGAACAGCTGCGAAGATAGAGCGCATGCCGCTGATTGACCAGCAGATGATGCATGATCTGTATCACGGCCGGATGACTGCCGAGGATGTGGCCGACAAGTACGGATACCATC
>NZ_CAPAEZ010000100.1:0-7291 GCF_948576815.1 uncultured Allobaculum sp. | reverse complement strand
AAACTAGAAAGGCAAGGCACTGCTCACTTGTGAAGCTTAAGTGAACAGCATTGTTTTGTGCCCATAAAAAAATCCTCTGCACGGGCGAATGAGCAGAGGATCATGCGTCCTGGGCAAGGAACGCATTTTTGGAAGCTGGGCTGCTTCCGAATGATAAGAGAAAAGAAAGGAAAAAATGATTATGATTTCAGGAAATCTGCTGCTTGATTTCCTTGATTTCAGGATACCGTTTTTTCTGGAAAGATGTATTCTGACGCCCGCAATTTCTTTATAGCTTCTTAATGCCATTTTGCATTCGTTAATTCAGCCTTGATCTGTTCCAAATCCGTACGGCGATACTTCTTTTCACCAATAGAAACCGCCGGTCGCGCCATATCACCAGCTGCTTCCAGTCCCCTGTCCGGGAAAAAGCATTGTCGACTGTCTGCCAAGGCAGTACCCAAAAGAAAAGAGAGCCTGAGGCGTTCTATCGCCGTTTCATCGGTTCTGTCCAGCTTCTGTATACGGGGATGCCTGCATATACCATTTATTCCGCGCATCCTTGTTTCCTGCTTTCTCTTCCGCATCTTGTAAAAGAAAAGAGCCGCTACCGGCTCTTTCTTCTTAGTTTAGAGATGCTCGCCGGGCCCAACTCCCCCCGGTTCTCTTTTGACCATACAGGTGTGTGGCTGCTGGGTAGATTCACCACCTCGAGTATCTCTGAAAAATTATATCCTCCAAAAATTGTAAAGTTCTATTTCACCAGAATTGTTAAGTTTTTATTTGACTTCGATCACCCTGTTTAACAGATTCTTTACGTCCTAAAGTAAATATATTATTTCCAATATGTTAATTTCATGAGCATATTTTTTAGCGTTGCTGGGGTACTGATCCTGACGGACGGATACTCATTGCTGGTTGTGTGCTGGTTACGGAGAATTCTTTCATGCATTCTGCGGATATGTTTTAACTGCATTCGAATTATCGCAGAGCAACAGTGGATTTTTCCTGTTCCCGCTTTATGTAAAGTAATTTAAAAGAAAAAGGCCGTCTCCGGGGCGAATCGGGACGACCTTTCCTAAAAAGAGAAAAAAGAAAGGAAATTGTATTATTCAGGAAATCTGCTGCTGATTTCCATGGCTGTATACTACCCCATCCATTGGTCTCTGTCTTCTGAGAAGACCTGTTTTTCTTAATTATTTCTTTACAACCGCTTTCACAGTTTCGTCGCTGGTTTTGAAAGCGGTTGTTGTTTTAAGCAGTAAGAATTGGAATGAATTAAGGCAGAACGGGATGTACGTATCCGATCAGCGGATTGGCGCAGGATACGGAATAAACCGCTGTAGTGTATCCGTTCCAGCCGCCGTGTACAGCCTGTCCGTTGCCGATGTAGATTGCTACATGGCCCTGGTACACACAGATATCGCCAGGAACGGGGTTGTTCGTCAGCGGGCCAAGAGAAAGATAGGCTTCTGGAGCGCCGTGGAAGTTGATGCCGACCGTTTTAAGCGAATTGGTCACCAGCATGGTGCAGTCCTGATTCACGCCGATCTGCGCAAGGGCTGCCTGTGCGATTTTGTCGTAGCCGCTCAGATCTTCCTTTCCTTTGCCGTTCTCGTCATAGACGTAGCCGTCTTTGGTTACGGACATTTCTTTCTGTCCGTTTTCATCGAAACTGTAGCGAACGCCGTCCACATCGCGGGTCTGGCCTTTGACGATGGATCCGTCGGCATCCAGGTAGTATTCCTTGCCTTCGTAGTCGGTCCAGCCTGTCTGCGTATTGCCGTTTTCATCGAGCAGATAGGTCTTGCCGTCCTTTTCAATTTCAGTGGCTTCTTCTACCTTGCGGCCGGTCGTTTCATCATAGTAGACGGTTTTGCCTTCTTCTTTGACAAAGCCGGTTACTTTCTGACCGTTCTCATCAAAGAGATAGTTGCCGTCTTTTGTATTCAGCTTTCCCGAAGCGAGAAGACCAAACTGATCGTAGTAAACGGTTTTTCCTTTTTCTACGACTTCGCCGGTTTTCTTTTCGAGAAGACTGGTTGTTTTATTTTTAATCGTTGACTGATTTCGATCGATTCCATTAAAGAAATTGGACGAAACCGACATGGCTTCTTTTCCAAGTGATTGATTTGCGGGTTCAGCAGCAAATACGGACACTGATGGAATCCGCAGGCTACTGCCATTGCTAAAGTCATCGCGGCATGTCTTGCCAGAAACTTATTTTTCATAGTTGGTCCTCCTTGCGTTTGCCCAAAGAGAGTACCAATTATCCAAAACGGAAGCAAAATGACCAGAATAATTTCTTAAATATTTCCAAACAATCCGATTCGTATAAAAAGCGATGGGCCCTTTAAGTAAAAGGTCTTCACGCAGAATGTGGAAAAGTGTGTGTGAATCACGAAAATTGTAAAAAAAATGAGTGTTCATTATACATATACATTTTTAAAGAAATTTGGAATTCTCATAAACAAAAAGAAATCGCTTACTTTGTCAAAAATCCGATACCTATCGTTAAATGAACATTAAAGCGGCTTTCAGAAACGCCTTGACGACTTTGCAAAAAATGAGGCGTTCAAAATTCTGTTCTCGTTATGCATACATCCCCTGTCCTTTGGGGCGCTTCTTCCAAGCCGCTATCCGCCGGAATGTATTTCCTGTTTCTGCGCGGGATGAAGCTCTGTGAATGGAATTTGGCACGCTTCATAATGATTTACATTTCCCTGGAAAAATCTTTCGATACAAAAAGACAGCCGCATCGGGTTCGTCTCGATGCGGCTGATGATATTCGCTGAATACAGCTGAGTATAAAGGTTTAGAAAATCAGGTTGCGCGGAGTACGCGGATACGGCTGTACGTCGCGGATGTTCTGGATGCCGGAGAGGTACATGAGCATGCGGTCAAATCCAAGACCGAATCCGGAATGAACGCATCCGCCAAAGCGGCGCAAGTCCATGTACCACTGCAGAGTGGATTCTTCCATGCCCATATCGTCCATTTTCTTTTTCAGAACATCGTAGCGCTCTTCACGCTGGCTTCCGCCGACGAGCTCGCCGACATACGGAACGAGAAGGTCGCAGGCCGCTACGGTCTTGCCGTCTTCGTTTTCACGCATGTAGAACGCTTTGATTTCTTTCGGATAGTCGATCAGGAACACCGGACCGCCTACAACCTGTTCGCAAATGTAGCGTTCGTGCTCGGACTGAAGATCCATGCCCCAGTAAATGTTCTTGTTGTCGAAGCGGTCTTTGACTTTTTCCAGTTCCTTGATGGCTTCGGTATACGTCATACGGCGGAATTCGCTGTCGGCTACCTTTTTAACGCGATCGATGCAGTCTTTATCGATCATTTTCTGGAAGAACGCCATTTCTTCCGGTGCATGTTCCAGAACGTAGCGGATGCAGTACTTGATCATGTCCTCGATCACGTCCATGTTATCGGACAGATCCGCGAAAGCGAGTTCCGGTTCGATCATCCAGAACTCAGCCGCATGACGGGTCGTGTTTGAGTTTTCCGCACGGAACGTCGGACCGAACGTATATACGTTGCGGTACGTCAGCGCAAACGGCTCAACGTGCAGCTGGCCGGATACGGTCAGCTGGGCGTGCTTGCCGAAGAAGTCCTTTTCGTACTCCTGATCATCAATGGTCGTTACGGTAAAGCATTCACCGGCGCCTTCCGCATCGTTTCCCGTAATGATTGGCGTTTGTACATAAACAAAGCCGCGGTCCTGGAAGAACGTATGAATCGCCATGGACAGAACGGAACGCAGACGGAATACCGCGTAGTACGTGTTGGCACGCGGACGAACGTGCGGGATTTCGCGCATGAATTCATAGCTGTGTCTCTTCTTCTGCAGCGGATAGTCATGATCCGCCATACCGAGAACGGTAATGGAATCGGCTGCCACTTCGAGAGGCTGTTTAGCCTCCGGTGTCGCGTGGACTGTACCTTTTACTTCAATAGCACTGCCGGTTGTGATTTTGGAAGCCTGTTCGTAGCCTTCCATTTCTGGAGAATAGACAATCTGAAGATTGGAGAAGCAGCTTCCGTCATTGAATTCGATAAAGCTGATATTTTTCGAATTTCGATTGGTTCTCACCCATCCCTGCAGGGTCACGGGTTTTCCATCGTATTCGCTGATCTTTTCTTTCAGTTTCTTTACAAGCATTAAAATGCTCCTTTCCTTAAAAGAGAAAAGCGTCCCTCCATCAGGAACGCTCCAATCCGCAGATCTGATTCAGGCGGATTAATTCATGCGCCATAGGCACAGAAAAACGTCTCGCTAAGAGCTATGGGTATTAAACCATTGCGAGACGTAAATTACAATATGAGCGCCAGCTAAAGCCGAAACAGAACGTCACAAAGCCGGCCGTTCCAGCCAAATCGCGGTCTTCCCGTTTTGCTTTTCGATGCAAAAACACCTGCCTTCTCGCAGAAAAAGGCAGGTGCAGACAGCTTAGCTGTTTCCGTTTTTGGTGGAGGCGCTGTCCATGGAGTTGGTCGTGAAAACGAGCTCCTGAATCGAGCTGACCACATCAACGGCTTTGACCATCACGTGATGCGGAACCTGAAAATGCTGGTGGGTAAAATCGACGATGCCGATTATGCCGTTGGCAATCAGACGGTCAACGGTAGCCTGGATATCTTCCGAAATGGTCAGGATGGCAATGCGGCATCCTTTGGGGATGCGTGTTTCCAGCTCATCGAGCGAGTATACATTGATGCCGAACATGTTTCCGGTCTTGGCCGGATCGATATCGAACGCGCAGGCGATTTCGCCGACGACATAATCCCACTTGTTATAGTTCATCAGGGCACGGCCAAGGTTGCCGGCACCGACCAGAATGATTTTTTCATCAAAATCTACACCAAGCTCCTGATTGAAAATCTCGATCAGTTTGTCTACATCATATCCGTAGCCCTGTTTTCCCAGGTTTCCAAGAAACGAGAAATCGCGGCGGATCGTAGTCGGTTCAATGTCTACGAAGTTGCTCAGCTCGCGCGACATGATTTTGGAAACCCCGTTTTTCTGAAGTTTACGAAGCGCTTTAAGATATACCGGATATCTCTGCAGGGTCGCCTTTGGAACAGAGTTTGCGTTTTTCATGATTATCACCGCTCCAATCATAACAAAGAATTCCTAATTTGTGAATTTATCTCTTATTTGAACAAGAGATTTTTAATCCAAAAAAACAGATATGTCTGTATTTTCAAAAGACCGCCCCTAAATGGGAGCGGCCTCGAGCGTTTTACGATGATTTTTTATGATTTTTCTGTACGGATCGGTTTAGACGGCTTGCTTCTTTCCCTTTTTTAAGAGGGTGCTCGACCACGCCTTAAACAGGCGGACAAGCGAGGGCAAAGACCACGTCCAGCGATTGAGAGCGATTTTCTTCAGAAAAATGCGCAGAGCGCCCTGCGCTGCCTGCCGGCTGTCCCGTAAAATCCGCCGGCGCAAAATCATGGGCCAGGCCACTTCGCAAATCCAGAGCGCCAGATTCATGAACAGGAACAGAACGATCAGGCAGGCCCCGTAGGACCAGCGAAGCGCAATTGTCAGCACTCCAAAAAGCAGAACCGTAAGCAGTACGAGAAGAGCGCCGACCCATTTTCTTAAGCGCCTGTGATCATCAAAGAGAATACGTGTCCTTCCTTTGTTTTCTGGCTCCTGTCCATTTAAGGCGTTTTCGAAGTCCATACGGGCAAAGAGCAGACGCCAGTCCGAATCCTTTCTGGCGTTTTCAATCGCCGCATGCCACAGACGGCACGCGGCAATATTGGCCTGCGAAGGAACGGTCTTTTCGGTCTCGATCTGCAGCTCCAGATCGAGTGCCTTTAAAGCGGTCTGTGCCGAGATCTGCTCCGGCTTAAACGCGCTGATCGTTCGCTGAAGCTTTTCTCTGGACGGGGAAGCCGTCGAAATTTCATTTTTCATATCCTGTTCAAGCTGCATGAGAATCGCGCAGTAAGTATCTTCCATGAGGCCGCCTCTCTTTCTCAGTTTCCGGATTTTCAACTTTGCATCGTTTTGCACGGGCTTAGTTTCGCTGGCCAGAGCCCGTCTTGTATAACGATCTTCTTACCCATTCGCGCTTATTCGTGCTTAATTCAGGCGAATGCGAATGAGCACCTGCCGGGCAATCCAGGCGATGCAAAGTCCGGAGAGCACGGAAAGCGCAAGCAGGGCCGGCAGAAACAAGCCCATGAAAAACTGCTGATAAATCCAGGCAATCGCAATGACCTGTCCGATCGTATGACAGGCCGCACCCAGCGTACTGACTCCGTAAATGGAAAACCAGCCCGAACGGTATGCCAGCGTCATGCCGATCAGAGACAGCGTACATCCGCATGCCGAGAGCAGAAAGCTGACGGAAAAGAGGGTACCAGTGGCCAGCGAAGCCAGGAAAATGCGCAGTACGGTAACCGCACACATTTCCTTTGGTCCATAGGCATACAGCGCGAACAGGCCGGCAATATTGGCCAGACCGATTTTGTAGCCGGGAATGATCGTAATCAGCGGAAAGAAAGATTCGACGATCTGCATGAGAATCGCTGCCGCGATCAGCAGCGAAAGAATCGTCATTTTACGAATTGTCCGATTCATTGAATCACCGTATCTTCCTGGGCTTCACTGCCCTCAATCGTCACAATCGTCTCGTTGGGCAGACAGACAATGGGAACCGCCGGCGAATCTACATACCCCTGTCGGGAGCAGTAATGATGGGGCGAGTTTTCCTGCGTGACCGCAGCCTTACCATTTTTTATGGAAATGTGGACCGTGCCTAAGGTGCCTTCCACCGAATATTCGCCGTCTTCGCTGAGCGGAAGCCGGAGCTTTTCTTCGCTGCGCACTTTCACGACGGCATATGAGCCGCCTTCTTTATAGTTCAGAAGCGGAAAAAGCAGAAGCACTGCACACGCCAGCAAAAGAACGATCAGAATCTTGTCCGCTTTGCGAAGACCGTCTTTGGAAAGGTCCGGACGGATCCGCTCGCGTCGAGACGATCTGGAACGCGTCGTACCCTTTGGCGACGTCTGAGGCAGCGCTGCATCCGTCTCTGCCGTTTTGCGCTCTGGACTGAATGAATTTTCCGGATAATCTTTGCGCTCTGGCATGGGTCTGCCTCCTTTTCTGTCTTACTATTCAGTATACCGGATCACGGCCTGGGTTTTGGTTTTCGAAACAGGCCGCACTCGGTTTGGAAATCCATGCAGGCCAAAGAAAACCCGCAGCATCGCTCTGCGGGTCTTTTTTCGAATGGTGAAATTGCACTCGCCATTTGCGTCCAGACAGGATTTATCTTTTCCG
>NZ_CAPAEZ010000099.1:0-7344 GCF_948576815.1 uncultured Allobaculum sp. | reverse complement strand
TAGCGTATCTAATATTCAGTCTCGCGTATACCCGTCGATTGTTTGACACTTACCGCAAAAATGAATTTAGCCAGAGAAGGCTGTGCACGGCTTTCCAGAACCGCTGTGACTTCCTGTGATTACGCAAAAGGGACTGTCGTCCTGCTGATACGAATCATCAGCGGGATCGACAGTCCCTTCGTTTTTTTCTTTTAAAGCCTTATTGAAATCGAGCAGTTTTGGAGAGAGGGGATTGGCATGAGCGAACGAAGCGGAAGGAAGGAACGGAAAAGAGGCGTATTTTAGATAACTCTCTTTTCCTCTTCCATTTATCCTTTATTCCTTCGAATACCCTTTATTCCTTCAAACGATCCCTACGATCGTTCCCGACTCTCCTTTCCTTTTGCTTATTCCGGCTGCTTGCTTATTCCGGCTGCCTATTCACCTTTCAAAGCGCCAAGCGCGGACGCTTTCGGTGTTTTGCGCAGAGCGAGAATCGCATCGTTTACCGCTTTGGCTTTCGCATTGACTGCTTCCTGCGTGGTCGGCGTCGTGATGAGAGCCTGTGCTTCGTCAAGCAGAGCGTTGAACGCGGTCTTTTCGGCTTCGGTCATGTGGAAATCAGCCAGATTCAGCTGGGCGCCTTTATCTTTGGCGGTCTTCAGCTGGGTGGTATCCACGGTAGCTGCGGCAGCTGGTACCAGTGCGTCTTTTGCGGCTTTCAGTTCCGCTTTGGCATCCATCAGGTTTTTCGCTGTCGCATAAATGCTGTTCATGGAAGCGGCTTTTTCTTTGGCATCCGCAAAGGCTTCCCAGCTTGCCGGGGTGTAATCCGTTTCGACGAGCTTATTGGCATCGGTCAGATCCGCATTGAGAGCGGTGCGCGCTTCATCGGCTGGTCCTGCAAAGTCGAGCCAGAGCAGTACGTTTTCTTCTTCAAGCGTACTTGTACCATCGGCAGCAGCCTGGATTTCTGCTGGCGTCAGGGCTTTGTTCACGATCTTGATGTTGGAGAATTTCAGATCGTTCTTACGATCCGGTTTATCGGACATATGGCCAATTTCAACAGCTTTGTCTGAACTGGACAGAGTGCCGGGTGCGTCAACCTGAGCGATCTGTCTGCCGTCGATCACGGTCGTGATGGTGTGATCTTCGCTGTTATAGACAGCACTTACTTCATGCCAGGCATTGAAGAAGTCCGTTGGAAGCTGGTCTTCACTTCCCGCAGTCTTCCAGCCGGAATCCGTTTTCACGTAAGCCTGGAAGAAGGTGGTGTCATTGTTCAGATACGTATAGAAACGCATCGCGAACGCGTCATCGCCAATCGATACGATGGAGTTGTATTTTCCATCATCCGATACGCCTGCGGATTTATCGTATACATCATCTGGAACATACAGACGGGCGCTGACGGTGTAGCTGCCGCCGCTGGTCAAGGCGTTTGTCACTTTGCGTTCTGGATCGTTCAGGTCCATAGAGCCTGTGAGAACCTGTTCGCCATCCTGTGTTTCCAGTTCGCCTGTGGACGGGAGTGTTGTGACAAATTTGTGTTTGCCCAGTTCGATGATCGTCTTGGCATCGGCTGCCAGAACGGTAATGGTCTTGCTGGCAGTAAGGGATGCATTTCCATTTACATTCGCTGCTTTAACGGTGATGACGGTGCCGTTGGCTACCGATGCATCTACGCTTACGGATGCGGATGCGCCGTTGGCTGCCGGTGTAACGGTTACGCCTGCAACGGCTGCATTCTGTGCATCGACAGCACTCCAGGTCGCACTCTTAATGGCGGCGCCTTCTGGTGTCGCATTCAGAGTGAACGTAACTGGCGTGCCGGCCGTTATGGTTTCAGCAGTTGCGCTCATCGAAACGCTGGAGGCTTCCACTTCTTTTACGGTCAGGGTGTAGGTTTCATTGGCTTCGGTATCGAACTGAATGGCGTGATCTTTGCCTTCAACCGCTGTAACCTCCACATTGTTTCCTTCAGAGTCGACTACGGCTACGGTTTCCGGTCTGATCGCCGGGTTGTTGAGCTTGCAGACATTTCCGCTCTTGGAAAGAACTTCAACATCGGTAAGTTCACCGTCTTCCCAGTCGAGATCGAGTTCGAAATTGCCGCGGGCGACAATTCCGTCTACCGAGCCGTCTGCCCATTCGTCAGGAATGGCAGGGAGCAGTTCGATCGTGCTCGCATTGGACTGCATTAACATTTCAACGATACCAGAGGTATAGCCGAAGTTTCCGTCAATCTGGAACGGCGCGTGAGCATCCCAGAAGTTCACATACATGCCGTTTTTGAACAGACTCTTGATCAGAGTCATTGCATGGTTGCCGTCTTTAACACGAGCCCATGCGTTCAGGCGCTGACCCATGCCCCAGCCGGTCGCGTTATCGCCGCGGTCACGCAGAGATACTTTTGCGGCCTCGAGATAGGTCGGATTATCGCTGTTGATCAGATCGCCTGGGAACAATCCAAGCAGATGGGACATATGCCGGTGTCCGCGTTCTCCCAGAGAACCGAGCGTCGTTTCGTTATACCATTCTTTAATCTGTCCGCTGGCTCCGACTTCGATCGGATCCAGTTTTTCCATAATATCCTGCCACTTGGCAATGCGCTCTGCGCTTACTGTGTTGGGATATTTGGCGTTAATCGCTTCAGCGGCTTCGCAGCAGTCGTTAAACAGCTGCCAGTACAGTGTATTTTCGTAAACGTTGCCTGCTGTGTACGGTCCGTGTTCAGCAGAATAGGATGGCGCAGTGGCCAGGCGGGTCTTGCCGTTATCATAAGTGATTTCGGTAAGAATCTGTTCGTACAGTTTCGCCTGTTCATCCATCATTGGGAAAATCTTTTTCTTCAGATAGTCAACGTCCTGTCCGTATTCATAGTATTCATATACGTTCTGAAGCATCCAGGGTACAGCTGCCGGCGACCAGCCCCAGCTGAAGGCCCAGCCTGGGCAAGTCCAGCCAAACGGCGTGTTCTGTGTATGGGCGGTGTAGCCGTTCTGCTTGCCGTCCGAGTTATCGATACCAAAATAAGTCGATGCGGTAACGCGTCCTGGTTCACGCAGACCGTCTTCATAATCGATCATCGGAATCGCGCACTCCGCCATGTTTGCAGAATAGGTCGGCCAGTAGTTCATCTGCATGTTAACGTTCATATGGTAGTCAGCGCCCCATGGAACATTGCCCACTGCTCCGTCATAAATGCTCCATACACCCTGCAGGTTTGCCGGCAGGTCCTGATCGTCTCGTCCTTCGGCGTTTTCACGGGAAGAAGAAATCTGCAAATAGCGGCCGTACTGGAACAGCAGCTGTTCGCAGTACCGTTTTTCGCTTTCGGTCAGAGTGGAGTTGCTGGCGTTATACGCTGCGAGCAGGTCGTCGTTGGCAAGATCCGGTTTGGTCTGACCAAGATTCAGTTTTACGCGATCGTAAATGTTCTTATAGTCGGCTTCGTGATCCGCTTTGACTTTGTCATAGCCTTTGGCCGTTGCTCCATCGACATCGCGCTGGGCACGGGCCAGAACCTGCTCATCCGTTTCACGGGTTCGATAGGTTGGATAATTATCTTCGTAGTCGGTTGCCGCACTGACATAAATCACTGCTTCCGTTGCGCCGCGAATTTCCAGCCGCTCATGATCTTCGTTATAGGTTACCGTTCCGGCGTTCACGATCACGCGGGAAGAAGCGGCCAGTTTCATCTGGTTATCGCGCATTTCACCCGTGGTAATCAGGTTGCCTGTCTTGCCGTCTGCCGAGATTGTTCCCGTAACGGTTTCTGTTTTTCCGTAATTGTTATCCTCGGTAGCCGAGAAAGGCAGAGAATAGTCGAAATCGAGTTTTTTCGCGCCTGAGGCAGTCATCTTGATTGCGATCACGTTGTCCGGATGAGAAGCAAGGTATTCACGCGTGTAATGTGTTTCGTCACGATCGTATTCCACACCGGCGATCGAATCATCGATATTCAGCCAGCGCCGATAGTTCGTCGCTTCCGTATGGGTTTCCGGTTCTGTGGAAGGTTTCTGCGGTCCAGTGTCTTCGCCTGTTGCCACACTTGTGACAACCAGACGGTCCAAAGACAGTTTTCCGGACACGCCGGTAATCGTTACGGTATGCTCGCCATTCGTCAGATTCTGGTCAGAGAAGAGTTCAACAATTTCAATATTTCCAGAGTCTTTTTTCGTGTTCACCGTATTCGCTTCGCCGTCATCAATTTTCCACGTAAAAGAACCCATATTGTCTGCACTGTGTTTACCGCCGTACAGGGCAATACCAGTTCCAGTAAAGGTGTATTCAATGGATGCGCCAGAACTGTTTTCGATGAACATCTCATCTTTGTTCAGCCAGCCAACACCGTTTCCCGTATCATTTGTACGATCCCAGGTACCCCAGCCGCCAGTATATTGAATACCGGTTTCGGAAGCGTTGCCTGGATTGAGATCGAGTTCCTGTGTCTGCGTTGAAGAGGCGCTCGAAGATTTCACTTCAAAATAGTCGTAGGAAATCTTCTTTGCGGTGCCGGAAAGAGGTTCTTTATTGACGATCTTAATCGTGTGTTCGCCTTCTTCAAGATCCGCAATCGAGAAGAGAGTCTGCCCGTCTCCGCCGCCAATGGCTTTCAGGTCGACATTTTCAGCAACTGTTTTACCGTCAATGGAAACATCCATGTAGCCCATGGTGTTGTTAGAGCAGCCGATCATTCGAATGGCAACACCGGTAAACTTCATTTCCAGCGTGGCCCCTACCGTTTCCGTATATTTTTCCGTGCCCTCATACCAGGATTCGCCTTTGGCCCAGTCATTCCATCCTGTATAGGTAATGGATGTGTCGCGGTCGTCAGTTTTCTCTGTACCGGTCGCCCAGTACTGTCTCCAGTACTCTTCCCATTCTTCGCTGAGGTAATCGCGGTCCATATTAATATAAATATCGCCAAGGCGCTGATAGGAACCATATCCATTGGAAGAACCAACCAGCTTGTTAGCCCAGGCGTCGCGATCACTTGCATTGGTTTTAAACTTTTCTACCGCTTCCTTATAAATCTCTGACATCGAGGTTCCGTCTACGGAAGCGATATTGCCGCCGTTGTAGTCTGGACGTTTGCTGGAAGGTCCGCCGTTCCATACAGTTTTCTGGTTGAGCACAATGCGCTCGCAATCGTATTCGCCATAGACGCTGCCGCCCATCAGGGAGTTGCCGATTGGCAGAATCCGCTGCTGCCAGCGGTTCGCACCCTCATAGCTTCCTGCCCATGCACCTGCTCCCCCAGGAAGATTGCCCTGGCTTGCCGGTTCATCAAAAAAGATCTCATTTTTCGGAAGGCTTGCTGCTTCAGAGTTTCCCTGTGAAGGTTCTTCCGGAGTCTGAGGATCTGCCGCAAGGGCAGGAGTAATCAAGCCCGCAGACATAGCAGCCGCAAGAAGGGATGCTGAGCAGCGTTTAAAAAACTTTTTACTCATAGAATTTCCTTTCCGTTTGTCATTTTTCTCATAAAAAACGTATGGCTACCTCCGTCTTCCGAAATTTCGCCCGAATGAGAAGACAGATTTGCCTTGATAACAGTATAGGGGATGTAAGCGTTTGAATTAAGCCTGTTTTTGAAACTCTCCGCCTTCCAAATCATTTTTTTCTGAGCTATGGTTTGTTTTCTTTACCTTCCGTCTGCTCTCCGTCAGAAAAAGAAACAGTGTCAATGAAATTTTGCCCGCACAATAAAAGCTCCCCATCGCCAATTCTTACAGAACTGATGGATAGTTTTAACACGTCTTATACAGTGATTTTTATTTACGGGATAGCGTTAATCCCGGTTTGAATGATCCGATGGTTTACGCAGCTTCAGGCATGCGGTTCCATGCAGGCCTGATAAATGGCCTTGATGTCTTCTTTGCCCAGATCGAAAAATCCATGGATAATCCCCTTCTTGCAGGCTTTCTCTGCCATGGCATCAAAGCGGTCTTCACTGACGCCAAACCCCTTCAGATTGTCGGTCAGCTTCAGCTGATCAAACAGGAAGTTTTCTGTTTTCGCGATCGCCTGATCCACAATTTCGTCATCGCTCAGCGCTGGATCAATGCCCCATACCCGAACGCCAAACTCCACCAGACGCGGCATGGTCTTTTCATTTCGAACGTACTGCAGATAGCGCGGGGTGACGATGGCCAGACCATGACCGTGGGTAATGCCGTAGTTGGCTGTCAGCTGATGTTCAATGGGATGCATCGACCAGACTTTCGGATTGGCACCGCGGTTGAAGCCGTTAATGGCCCACGAAGACGCCCACATCAGATTGGCTCTGGCTTCGTAGTTTTCGGGATCTTCCATAGCGATCGGTGCGTAGCGGATCACCGTCTGCATTAGTCCTTCCATGAACCGGTCCAGCATGAAGAGATTCGGACGCGGTGCGAAATAGTCTTCCATAATATGGTTCAGAATATCTGCACTGCCCGCTGCCGTCTGATAGGCCGGAACAGAGAAGGTAACGGCTGGATCCATGAAGGAAACCTTCGGGATCAGAGCCGGAGACGCCGCACCCATTTTATCCACCGTTTCAGGGTTGGAAATCACGGCGCAGTCATCCATTTCCGTTCCGGTGGCTGCCAGAGTGAGCACATCAATTACCGGAAGTGCTTTTTCAATTGGAGTTTTCTTCGAGAAAAATTCCCAGGGATCAAAATCCACACAGGCGGCAGCCGCGATAATTTTGGCGCAGTCAATGACTGATCCGCCGCCGACCGCAACGACGCAGTCGATGTGGTTTTCCTTGCATAATTCAGCCCCTTTGTACACGGACTCAATTTTCGGGTTTGGCTCAATCCCGCTGAGTTCGGTTACGTGAAGACCCGCTTCGTTCAGGGAAGCCATGGCTTTGTCATACAGACCGTTCTTCTTGATCGAACCGCCTCCATAACAGAAAAGTACGTTCTTGCCGTACTTTGCAGCCTCCTCGCCAAGATGCTGGAGCTGATCGGGACCAAAATATACTTTGGTCGGCAGATTATAAATAAAATTATCCATTTCGTATTTTCCTTTTTGGGGATGGAGAGAATCCATAGATTCCTCCGTTTTTCATATCCCCTGAAATTCAGAATAGCAGTTCCCTTTCCGGGACACAACGAACCGCTTTGCCTCAAACGCGCATCCATCCCCGCTTCCGGGCCTTCTGGATTTCTTCCACAAAGAAGACGTTCTTGCCTTTTGATCCGCTTCCCGTCAATTCTCGCTGCTCCTTTTTCAAACCGTCGATTTCAATTTGAAACGCATACGGCCCCGAAAACAGAAAAATCCCCGAACGATATCGGATTTCTCCTTTACCTTTCGGGGATTTCATTTTGTTTGGCAGCTTCCTATCTTTGCCTTGCGGCTATTGTC
>NZ_CAPAEZ010000098.1:0-7406 GCF_948576815.1 uncultured Allobaculum sp. | reverse complement strand
CCATCTGTTTGTGAAAAACTCGATGTCTCTCACAAGGCTTGTTTATCATATCATCTGCAGAAATCTCTGTCAACAGCTATTTGTGAATTTCTTCATGATTTTCACTTAAGCTGCTTTCTTCGATATCTAAAGGTGATTTGATGACTGAGAGAAGCGATTTCCCTCAGCGCTCAACTATAATAACACGGGCATCGAAGCGATGCAAGCATTATTTGTGAATTCTTAAAATATTTTCACGAGTTGATTTCAAGTGCTGTTTCCTTGCGCAAACAGCTTCCTTATTTAATCAGAGATCCCGCACAAGGTCAAGTAAATGCATCGGATCCTCGGTGACTTTTTGCTCAAACGAGCCGTATGCTTCTTATTTTTCAAAAAGGATGTCTTTCTGAATGCCTCGAATGGTTCCATCTCTTATAAAGCCAAATCTGGTTTCCGCTATCAGCCGGAAAAAGCCGAAAAGGCTTTGTATACTGTTCGTTTATCTTCGGGCTGCTTTCTGCCTGTCGATCGAAGCAGAGCAAACGGACGCCACTGCAATATGCTTAGCGAAAGTTTACGCTCACGAAGAAATCCGATCATTCCTCTCAGGAGCGAACGAATAAAGACTGCCTTCTACTGAACGTTTCTATCCTATTTATTTTATATGGGAGCCTCTGTATGGCTTAAGTGCCCGATATGGATTCATGGATGCCAGAACGTCATTTTTTCTGGCGTCTTCTCCTTCCTCGTTTGCTTTCTCATCCCACCTTTCCATTTGTTCGGCTGCATTTTTCTTTTACGTCCGTGCACAAATCAACGGGAAATCGATAAATGTTTACTAAATCATGTTTTCAATTTCAGGTAAAAGCTAAAACGAGGCTTGGAAAGGCTTACAATAGCAGCTTTTCGGATGGACGCTCCCCTCGAACGCGTCACGTCAGACAAAATCCCCCCTGTGTTTGTCTGAGACATTCGAAGAGAGGAAAGGAGAAATATGAAAACACTCAGACAATGGAGTCTGTCCGTGCTGATGGTCCTGCTTTCCATCAGCATGCTGCTGCCAGGACAGATCCAGACAGTCGCTGCGAACGAAACCGATTCGCCGCAGACGGTTGAACAGATTACTGCCGCCGACGGGCGGGAGAAGCTGAACTTCAACCAGGGCTGGAAATTTGTCCGCGCAAATATTCCAGAAGCTGTTCAAGTCGACTACCCCCAGTCCGAACTGGAACGCTGGGAAAATGTCGATCTGCCGCATCCCGTTCGTTTGGAAGAATACAATGCGAGCGGCGGCAAAAACTATCAGGGAGAAGCGATGTACCGCAAGCACTTCTACCTGGATGAATCCTATGCCGGAAAAAAAACTTTACTTCGAGTTTGAAGGCGCCATGGGCGTTACCGATGTATGGGTCAACGGGACCCATCTTCAGTGCCCGTTAGCCAAGCTGACCGGAAGCAAAGATGGAAACCATACCCAGTACGGAGGCTATCTTCCCTTCGTCCTCGATATTACGGATGCCGTTCACTGCGATGGCGAGAAAAACGTCATCACAGTCCTGACCGACAACCGGGACAATGGACTGGTTCCTCCCGGAAAGCCGCAGGGCAGTCTGGACTTCTCGTACTTCGGAGGTATTTACCGCAACGTCTATCTGCATTCCGTGGAATCGGTTCATATCACCGATGCGACGTATGAAAACATCGAAGCCGGAGGCGGAATTCTGATCGATTATCCGTCGGTCAGTGAACAAGAAGCGACCGCCGTTGTCAAAACGCACGTGCGCAACGAAACCGATGCAGACAAGCAAGTCACCCTCAAGTCGACATACGTTGATCCGCAGGGCAAAGAAGCGCTCACCAAAAGCTCAACCGTAACGATTTCAGCCAGTGATGCGCAGACGATCGCGCAGAATTTCAAATTCGAAAACCCGCAGCTGTGGGATCTTGATCACCCCAATCTGTATACGCTCGTTTCCACCGTTACCGTCGACGGCGAGGAAGTGGATCGAACAGAAACCACAACCGGTATTCGTACCGTCATCTTCAGCGCCACGGAAGGCGTAAAAATTAACGGGAAGCATCTGGGATTCCTTTCCGGTGTCAACCGTCATCAGGAATATCCGTACATCGGCTATGCGGCATCGGACAACCTGCAGCGCAAGGATGCCATCCTGTATAAGAACGCGGGCTTCCAGATCGTTCGCACCGCCCACCACGCCCAGTCGCCGGCATTCCTCGACGAATGCGACCGGCTTGGCATTCTCGTTGTAGAAGCCATTCAGGGCTGGCAGTACTGGAATGACAACCCCGTATTCGCAGAACGCGTAAAAAACGATACGCGCCAGATGTTGCGCCGCGACCGCAATCACCCCTGCATTTTCGCGTTTGAAACATCGCTGAATGAATCCACCGGCGTTCCGGCTGGATTTACCAACTCGCTGGAAGAAATCGCAAAATCCGAAGGACCTTCCGTTCGCACAGCCGTTGAAGCCTATGATGATTCAACGAAAGGCGATATCGTCTGGGGACGCCCGGAAGAACTTAAGAACGATACATCGCAGTCCTTCATTCGTGAATACGGCGACTTCTGGCTTGAACAGTACGGCTACTTTACCGATACGTGCCGTGTCACCCGCGGCCCGGGTACTTACTACCCCGGCGGAGAAGAGCGAATGGTAGAACAGGCCAACAATCGCCTGTACAACGGCTTCCATTTCGAGGGAACAGGAGTAATCTCTTTAGCCGAGGGTAAAAAGCTGTATACCGACAGCAATAAACGCATGGCCGGTATGACCATGTGGATTGGTATCGACCATAACCGCGGATACGATCCGACGATTTCCGCCTGCGGTATCTGGGATCTGTTCCGCCTTCCGAAATATTCCTACTATGCGTTTGCTTCCCGGCGTCCTGTGGAACACGACACGGACATGGAAGCCAAAGGCATTGAAACCGGCGAAATGATCTTTATCGCCAGCACCTGGTCCAAAACCGCACGCTTGAAGCGGTATTCGAAGCCGATGTAATCTATACGCCAGACTGGACACTCCTCGATCAGGTGATCACCAAATCAAATTCGGTTTTCAAACAGAAAGACAGCTACCAGGAAGCAAACTGGACCGCCTTTGAGAACGAGCTCAACCGCGCAAAAGACCTGCGCAAAAACAGTAAAGCCGAACAGGATGCGATCAACGCCCAGTCCGCTTCGCTGAACCAGGCGCTCCTCAAACTGAGAAAAACACCTTCCGCAAGTCTGATCCGCTAAAAGCAATTCGCAGTACAAACTGAATTCCATAATTAAAACTGCGGCAGATCCCATCCATAAAGGATCTGCAGCTTTTACGTCTTACTTCTAATGTCTCTGGATTCGTTGCTGTTTCTTTTCTGATTCCTATTCGAGCCGGAAATACGAAAAGCCGAAGAATACGGGATTTCTCCTTTATTCTTCGGCTGTTTTGTTTTTGCGATTGAGTATAAAACAAATTGAAGTCCCAATCGGACGTACGTCCGATCTGGCATGTGAATGGCTAAGCTGTGGCTGCACTTAAATGCTTTACCGTCTTTCTTTTAATTCTCTGCCATTCCAGAACGGAGATTCCAGCGCAGAGAATTTCCGTAATCACAAACGAATACCAGGAAAGATCAAGACCGAAGAGACGGGCAAGAACCCAGGTAAGCGGAACAGGAAGAACGAGCTGACGAAGCAGGGTGATCACAAGACTGATTCCTGCATACCCAAGGGCTTGAAACGCAGAGCAGAGAATCATCGATACGCCAGCGAATACAAAGCTCCAGGAAAGGACGCGCAGGCAGGGAATGCCGATCGCATACATGGACTGATCCGCATTGAACATCGAGAGAAGCTGAGACGGGATCAGCTGGAACAGCACCGTTCCAAACACCATGATGGCACAAGCCAGAAGCAGTGAAAAACGAACCGCCGGGACGATCCGATCCATTCTTCTCGCACCATAGTTGAACGCGACAATCGGGATGAGCGCGTTGCTCAGGCCCATAACCGCCATGAAAACAAATTGCTGAAGACGGGTATAGACATTGAATACCGAAACGGCCATAGACGAAAACGGCATCAGAATCCAGTTCATGAACACAGACATAAAACTCATAACTGCCTGCATGACCATTGCCGGAATGCCGATTTTCAAAATGCGGCCAAGCAGTACCGGATCCCAGCGGAACATTTTGAGATTTGTATGAATCTCCGGGACTTTTCGATAGGTGATCCAGATTCCTAACCCCATGGCTACGATCTGGCCAATCACGGTTGCAACCGCCGCTCCCGCCGTACCCATATTGAAGGTGAAGATGAACAGCGGATCCAGGAAAATATTAATCAGAGCGCCTGTTCCCTGAATAGCCAGGTTATACATCGGACGGCCCACCGCCTGCATGATTCGCTCGTACGTGATCTGGAAGAAGATTGCAAAGGAACAGCCGCAGCAAATCTGTAGATATACATTTCCCTGCATAAGCACTCCCGTATCCTGCGTGAAAAGCGCAAGGAATGCCCATGATCCAAACAGACCGAACAGAAGGAAAATCAGCCAGTTGATCAGAGAAAGAAACAGACCGTTCAGAACTGCCTGACTCGCCATTTCCCGATTATGTTCTCCAAGATAGCGGGAAAGGACCGTATTGAAACCGACACCTGTACCGCAGGCAATGGCGATCATCAAACTCTGTATGGGGGAACACAGACTGACCGAAAGCAGTGCTTCCTGAGAGTAGCCGGCCACGTACATGCTGTCGATAATATTATAGAGAGCCGACATCAGCATGCTCAGTGCAATTGGCACAGACATGGACAGTACCAGACGGCGGATCTCCATCGATTCCATTTTATGCATCAAAAAAACCTCCAATGGTGTACTCTATCACACGCGTCACCATTCCCAAAACCTCATCCCCGGCTTCTCAGACGGCTGGCCTAAGGGCTTTGGACCTCCCATTTCCAAAAGAAAACTCTCCGTAAGATACCGGATTTTGCCTTTATCTTTCGGCGAGATTCCTCATTCCTGAACAGAGTCCCATTTCATTCAGCTGTTTTTAGTCGACCGCAGTTTGACGATTGCTTGAATTCGCTAAAGATACGAAAACGTGTCAGCCATAAAAGAAACTATCACTAACTAACTAGAAGATTCCTGCGTAATCGGGTCAGGCAGCTTTTCGGATATTCATTTTATCCCTCACTATCAACTTTCTGCCTCACTTCAACCGGTTCTGGTTGAACATCAACTAATTCTGATTAAACATCAACTGATTCTGGTTGAACATCAACTGATTCTGGTTGAACGTCAACTGATTCTGGTTGAACATCAACTGATTCTGGTTGAACATCAACTGATTCTGGTTGAACATCAACTGATTTTCAGGATAATCCGCCCTCTCAGTTGATGTTCAATTTTTCTGATAATATCATCAACTTAGAGAAGTCTGTTCGCCAGTTCCTCACGCACTGCCTCCAGGCTGAAAAGAGGAATCTTGTACTGCTTATATCAATGAAAGGAGAGCTTGCATGACCGACCAGGAAAAACTGAATTCAATCCTTCAAAACGGAGAGCATCTTACTCTAGAATGTAAGAAAGCAGCCAATGAGATCCCGAAAGATTTATGGGAAACGTACTCATCTTTTGCCAATACGCATGGAGGCACTATTTTATTAGGAATTGAAGAAAACCTTAAAGAATTCGACAGAGCCAAGCGATTTACCGTTCTAGGTGTTTCGAATCCAAACAAAAGGAAAAAAGAATTCTGGGACACTATGAATGGAGAAAAAGTCAGCGCAAATATTCTTCTGGATCAGGATGTCCAGATCCTGAATATTGACGACAAGTCCGTTCTGCAGATCGATATTCCTCGCGCGTCCTATCACTTTCGTCCGGTTTATATTAACGGAAATCCCTTTAAAGGAACCTTTCGGCGCAATTACGAAGGCGATTACCACTGTTCCGAAGATGAAGTGCGATCGATGCTTCAGGACAGTTCGGATCAAGGGCTGGATGGAGCCGTGCTAGAAGGGTATACGATGGCGGATATCGACCTCAATTCACTCCATGCTTACCGAAATGAATTTGAGGTACAGAACCGAGGACATATCTTTAATACATACTCCGATGAGGATTTTCTTCTGCATATTGGAGGATTTGCCAGAAACAGACAAACCGGCCAGGAGTTTCTGACCGAAGCCGGCTTGCTTATGTTTGGAAAAGGTCTTTCCATTCGAGAACGCTTCAGCGCTCTCTTTATGGATTATCTGAATCAGGCGAAGATGATGCCTGGTCAGCGCTGGTCCGATCGCCTGACAATCGACGGCCAATGGGAAAACAATCTGTACACTTTCGTACATCTAATCCTGCCCCGCCTGACCAGAGATCTGCCAGCACCGTTTCAGCTTGACGGGATGACCCGGGTAGATGATACCGATACCCATAAAGCGATTCGAGAAGCAGTGATCAATATGGTCATTCATGCCAATTACAGAACCAGCGGATCCCTTAGAGTCGTCCGATATGAAGACAATCTGCTTTTTTCAAATCCTGGAAACCTGAAAATCCCAGTAAGTGAAATTTTTAAAGGAGGCCATACGTCAGCCCGAAATCCGAAAATACAGCAGATGTTTCGAATGATCGGCTTATGCGACAATATTGGATCGGGTATTCCAACCATACTGAAGATCTGGAAAGAAAAAGGATGGCAAGAGCCGGATCTCTATGACAATGTCACCCTGCAGCAAGTGGAATTACGGCTATGGCTGACCGCAGGACTCTCAAGCAATACCGAAAAAGATTTGATCAACCGCTTAGGACCGAATGTCTTTCACTCGTTATCTGAGAACGAAAAAATGATTCTATCCATCGCTCTAAATGAAAAACAGGTAACCGTTCGGCGCATGGAACCTGTTTTAAAACTCGACCCGGTGGAAATTTCTTCTCTGCTTCAGGAATTGACCGCTCAAAAGATTTTAATCTGTCATCAGCAGCACCGTTCTTCCTTCTATACCTTCAACGAGAATCTCATATCCAATCGCGATACAGATACTACTCCACCAACAGTGCCCGATTCCGAAAGCGCCACGAACACCGACATGAATACGACGGATCATGCGATTCTGGCTCTGTTTTCTCGATACGAAACTTTGACTCTAGTCCAGATCTGTGACGAAATTGATTCGCTCAATACAGTACAAAGTGCATCTAAAGCCGCAAATCGCCTGGTTAAAATGAATCTGATTTCCAAAGGAAAGGCTGGCCGAAAAGTCGTCTTCAGAAAAAAATCCTGAAAACGCTCTTCCCAATAAAACGAAAAAACCCCCGAAAGATATTGGATTTCTCCTTTATCTTTCGGGGATTTCGTTTTGTCTGGCAGCTTCCTATCTTTGCCTTGCGGCTATTGTCGGCGTTCTGCAG
>NZ_CAPAEZ010000097.1:0-7408 GCF_948576815.1 uncultured Allobaculum sp. | reverse complement strand
CCTTGGAATAGGTTGACTCTAAAAAAATTGTCCACTTTCTGGGGTACAGTTTATTTCTCGCTTTACCTTAAGGGGGAGATCGATATTTAAGACTCCCTGATCGGCTAATTCCCGGTGTTCGATCCAGGTATAGACAGTACGCTCCGTTACTGGGATCTCTGGGCAGCGCTGACAGATAGAGGAAAGAGACTGCCCGTTTTTAACTCCTTCACTGATGATGCGTTTCACATATTTGGAATTCTTCACCGGTAAGGTTGATCCCAGTGCGTGATTCTCTAAGAGTTTCTTCGTACTCCTCCTGCGCCTGTTTCGCTTTGTAGAGGCGCTTTTCGAGTTTGCATCGCCGAGGCCGATGGGCTTTAGGACATCCGTTGCACAATCCTTTTTTGTCTCTGAATTCGCAAGGAATCGGCTTTCGCTTTTTACATGGAGATTTACAAATCCCGTTGTCAGGGCTGCATTCATGAATACAGACGCAATCCCAGATGACAGCTTTACCGTTGGAATCAGATTCCTTAAGACACGGCTGAAAGGAAATATGCGTTTTGACTTCGCGGCTGACGGTGCTTTTAGACTTGTCGATCTGTCGGGCGATTTCAGGCATAGAAAGCCCCTGGTCCAGACTGTCTTGAATCAGTTTTCGAGTGACAGCGTTGAGATGTTTTTGATTAGGCATAAGGCCCTCCTGTCTGTTTTGGAAGGAGAACATAGAAGACTGGCCGAATCGGTCAGTACATTTTTCGCTAAACAAGAACGACCTTAGGTTATCTGGACTGAAGGACTAAACGCAACGATTGTGGTTGAAGGACTAAATGCAACGAGAAAGAGTTCAATGGTTGCATTTACTATTTCAATTCACTACCTTCTTTTCGTACACAAAACCAACATTTTATCAGTGCCCGAAACCTACAAAATTACAGTACCCTTAACAGAAGACATATGGCTTCACCTTTAAGATGAAATAACCAACGGCCGGAATCCCCGTATTGATAGCGGATTCCGGCCGTTTTGCGTTTCCTTTGAATTATTCAGGTCATCAGTGATAAAAACGATACTGTAGTGACACTGATGCCGGTTTAGTGTAGACGCTTTGTTTCACTTTACCAGCAGTATTTATTAACATTTTTGGTTGTCCCCGAAGACGGGGGATTATGGGCTTCAAGGATCTGAGTTGAACTGTAAGCGCAGCTGGCAGCATAGTTTGTCCCTTCAATCCCTCCAGAGGACATATGGGACGGTCTGCCCCGTGAAAACAGCCAGGTTAACTGACCAAAACAGGCCAGAATTTGATTACCCATAGCGACCGGTTTCTGTTCCGTCCTGCTTCAGCGATTTCAGACGCTGATCAGGCTGAAAAGAATGCTATGAAGCCGGCTTCTTTGCCTGCCGTTTGGTGCCTGACTGGGTATAAACATGAAGAGAATTTAGAATACAGCACTGATAAACAGAATAAAGCCGTTCCCGGGCAACCAGGGAACGGTGAGGTGAAAAAAACTGCGGCAGTATGAGCAGTAGCTTTCGGGAGTACAGTCTTTTTCACAGCGGTGTTTCGTACAGAAGATTCAGTTTTCCAACTGCTCCTGATGACTGAACAGATCTGTACAGTATTCGCCGGTAAAGCATGCCATACAAAGAGCGCTGGGTTCAGCAGCATTCTGCAGATCTTCCGGGGAAAGAAAGTACAGTGTATCAGCCTGAATGTAATCTTTCATTTCTTCCAGAGTCATCTGTGCACCGATGAGCTCCTTTTTCGTGGAGGTATCGACCCCATAAAAACAGGGAGAAGTAATGATGGGAGAAGCAATGCGTACATGTACTTCCTTAGCTCCCGCTTCCCGCAGAAGATTGACAATACGTCTTGAAGTTGTGCCTCTGACAATGGAATCATCAATGAGAACCACTCTTCTACCATCTATGACTTCTCTGACAGGAGAAAGTTTCATTCTGACTCCTCTGTCCCGCATGGCCTGAGTTGGTTGAATAAAGGTACGGGTGACAAAGCGGTTTTTGACCAGACCATACTGGAAGGGCAGGTCTGCTTCTTCGGCATAACCCATGGCAGCGGAAAGGGAAGAGTCAGGGCATCCGATGACCACATCAGCCTGCAGATCTTTGTCCTGTCTGGCCAGCAGGCGGCCGGTTTCCTTGCGCAGAGCATGGACATTTTTGTCTTCAATGACGGAATCCGGTCTGGCGAAGTAAATGTATTCCATGGCGCACAGGTGATGATCTCTTTTGGGGGTATAGAAGGAAGAGCGGGGAAGACCGTCTTTGAACACCACCATCTGTCCTGGCAGAACATCGGTATGACGGTAGATGCCCATGACTTCAAAGGCGCAGCTTTCCGAGGAGATGATCCAGCCCTGCCTGTTTCGGGCATAGCTTAAGGGGCGCAGACCATGAGGATCTCGGAAGGCGATGAGGGTGTCATCCTTCATCACCAGAATGGAGAAGGCCCCTTCCAGGCGCTGGGCAGCCTTTTTCACCCGTTCTTCCAGGGTGCCGGTCTGCTTTTCAATGAGATGCAGAATGACTTCGGAATCACTGGTGCCCTGAAAAATCGCGCCGGCTGCTTCCAGCTCCTTGCGCAGTTCTCTGTCGTTGACGATCTGGCCGTTGTGGACCAGGGCGATGTCGCCCTGATAGCCTTCTGCGGCAATGGGCTGAATGTTTTCATATTCCTGTCCGCCGGCAGTAGAATAGCGGACATGACCTACAGACAGATCTCCTTCCAGCTGATCCAGATCTTCCCTGGAAAACACATCCACTGTCAGGCCCTTGCCTTTGAATACCTGGATTTTTCCATGACTGGCCACCGCGATGCCGCTGGCTTCCTGTCCTCTGTGCTGTAAAGAGTGCAGACCATAGTAAGTCAGGCTGGCGGCATCCTGGCACTGATAACATCCAAAGACACCGCATTCTTCATGAAGTTCATCAAACATGAGAAGTTCTCCTTTCATCATTCAGGTTGTGAATCCGCGAAATCATACAGGTCATACGGGTATTCCCCGTTAAAGCAGGCAAGACAGGCATCGGAAGGCAGGCAGGTTTTGAAGGTGTCCAGATCCAGGAAGGAAACGGAATCCGCATCAAAGACTGTCTTCATTTCTTCCAGATTCCACAGATGACCGGCCAGCTGATCCTTTGGAATAAATTCAGTTCCCGAATAGCAGGAATGGGCAATGAGAGGCGAAGCGATGCGCAGGTGAACTTTCCTGGCGCCGGCTTCCCTTAACATCTGGCAGATTCTTCTGGCATTCTGTCCTTTCTGAACTGAATCATCCACCAGGAAAATGGATTTGCCGCTGACGATGGAAGAGATGACATTGAGCCTGGAGCGCATACCCTGTTCGCGCTGAACGGCCGTGGGCCTGACATAGGTGGAACCGATATACCGGTTCTTGATGAGGCCGATTTCATAAGGCAGACCCAGTTCTCTGGCAAAGGCGGCTGCTGCAGGCAGCGCAGTATCGGGAACACCGATGACCAGGTCGGCTTTTACAATTTCCTGTCTGGCCAGGGCTTTGCCGGCTGCTTCTCTGGAGAGGTGAACGCTGCTGTTTTCCATGCTGGAATCGGGCCTTGAATAGTACACGAATTCCATGGCGCACACATGGCCAAGAGGAGGCTGGATCTGCTTTCGCTCCAGACCGTGCTTTCCCAGAATAATGAGTTCGCCGGGCAGGATTTCTTCGATGGACTCTGTCTCCATCATGGTGAAGGCGCTGCTTTCTGAACCAAAGAGAATACTGCCTTCCGGGGTGGAGGCCATATACAGAGCCCGGATGCCATCTTTGCTTCTTACGGCATAAAGCGTGTTTTTGGTCATGAGCAGAAAGGCAAAGGAGCCCTTGAGCATCTGCACGGTGCGTTCAATGCGCTCGGCTAAAGTGCCTCTGGAAATCTGAATCAGATGGGCAATGATCTCGGCATCGGAAGTGCCCTGGAAAATCAGGCCTTCCTGCTTCATGGCTTTGCGAAGGCTGGGTCCATTGAGCAGCATACCGCTGCAAACCAGGGCGAACTGGCCCTGGAAGGCTCTCACCGCCACAGGCTGCAGGTTTTCCTTCTGCCTGTCGCCGGGAGTGGCCATACGTACCTGTCCGATGGCGGAACGGCCTTCCATGGCGTCCAGCACCTGTCCGGTCATGTTTTCGGAAAGAAGACCCTTGCCTTTATGAAGGGAGAGGGTTTCTCCGTTGGATACTGCCATTCCGGCACCGTCACTGCCCCGGTGCTGGAGAGAGTGAAGAAGATAGTACAGAACATGGGATGCATCCAGCATGTTGTAAACACCGGCCAGACCGGAACAGTTCTGTACGCTGTGTCCATGACTCATCGTGTGTCTCCTTTTTATGCGGCTTCTGGCCGCAGCTGTTTAAACAAAAAGCGCGCCCGGAAAAAGGGCGCAGAGAACGGACAGAAAAAGAGACTGAAGCAAATGATTCTGATGAACAGACGTTCCATGCGGCCTGCATAACAATCCCTTCCTTCTGTAAAAATGACTTCATTATTCTAGAAAACTTCAGGGCGGTGTGCCATACGAAAATGAATTTGATATCGGTTTCTTTCTGAAAAATCAGAGCCTTTCTGACAGATCCATCTTCGAAAACCGGGATCAGAGAATATCGATTCTGTTCCGGTACTTTTCCAGATACTGGCTGTTGCAGCTATCGCCGTGATCCACGTTGCCGGACACCCAGATTTCAGGATTGACACCGGCATCCAGCAGCCGTTCCACTCCTTCTCCCATAAGGCCCACCAGCAGATGCATCCCCACGATGGTGGAAGGAGAGCAGAAGCGGTCACCTTCGACCAGTCTAGGATCCTCCAGAACGGCATCGCCTTCAATGGCGCAGCAGTCCAGCACCACATCACTGATATCCTTCAGCTTCAGGCCACTGGAATGTCGGGAAACGGCTTTGTTGGTATAGTCCATGGACGTCAGGGCAATGACCTTCATGCCTTTTTCAGGGGATGCCATGGCCATATCTATGCCGGCGGCATTGCGTCCGGAAATGGAGACAATCAGCATGATGTCTTCCGGTCTGGGGACAAAAGATTCCAGCACCTTATGGGCTGCATTTTCCTGGCACTCTATCAGCTGGCAGAGCCAGATATCCGGATAAATGACGTACTGGGGAACCAGAATGGCGTTCACAGGCACCAGTCCGCCGGTGTGGCAGCAGAGTTCTTCGCCAAACATCTGGGAGTGACCGCAGCCAAAGACGTGAAGCACGCCACCTTTAGCCATGGACTGCGCAATCAGATCAGCGCCTGGTCAATGGCTTCTTCCTGCTGCAGAGTGGCTTCCGTCTGTTCTCTGCAGACTTCAAAAATTTTCTTGCCTGTTTCATCTATCTTTCTCCTGGCAATTCTTCCGAAGTTCCACTCCCGGCAGAGGGACTGAGGCGGGATACAGTTTGCTGCAGACTGCGGCTGAATCTTTGTTAAGTTCATTATGCTTTAGGAATAATATGGTTCAATGAAAAAACCTTTGGGATCGAAGGGCTGACATTCTAATTGCGTGATGCATCCATAATCTTCAAAAAGAAGTAACCATCGTCGCAGTAGCCATACGCCTGTCTTCTAATCGTCTTGATCTTATTGTTGACTCCTTCGATCTTTCCAGTCGAAATCCCATAAATGGCATGTGAAAGGATGCCCTGATAGTGGTTTTCAATCAATCGGGCAAACCATTCAAAGTGTTTGCTCTTCGTACCTCTACACGTATCAATCAGGTTGTTAAGCAGCACTGCCATCTCTGATTTGTTTCTGCATTTGAAGGCTTGTTCAAGCTGGATTTTGACGATATCGCAAGTGGTGAATAAGGTATTCAGTTTCAAAAGCTCCTTGTATCGTTTAACGTATCCTGTTTTAGCCAGTACTGGTTTCAGGCCAAAAAGGGTCTTTTCCACTCGCAGCACAGTTTCCGCTTCGCCGCGTGCGTCTTTTTGTTCCAGCGTTGCAAGCGAGGACATCAGAATATACTTTGATCCCTTAAGCTGCCTGGCCTGTTCGATTTTATCATCGGCAGTCAGATCCTTTTGAACATCTTTACGAACTTCAGAGGTTACTTTATCGTTGAAATTCTACACGATATTAAAATAGTCAAAAACGATAGAGATATTCTCACAACGTTCTTCAAACGCTTCCTGAAAGTCGGAATTCATATCGCATGCGACTGCTTTAACATGGCTCATCCATTCGCTTCCTACATGGTCGATGAAATCATAAACAACCTGCTTCTTCTTACCTTTGGCGATCCAAAGCACATGCCTGGTTTCTAGATCGATGATATGAGTTGCGTATTGATGTTCGTTTTGAAGCTTGAACTCATCAATAGCCGAAAAACGACTATAGGTATCAGATTTCTTTAAGGATGGACCCTTTGAGTTCTCTTCGACATACAGTCTGCTCAGCCTGGCTTTATCAACGGCCTTTACCAAGTGCGCCCCTACGCCAGTCAGTTCCGCAATTGTCTTCAGAGTAAAGCGTCCGCTGGCAAGCAGATCTTCAATATAGATTTCGAGATTTCTGGTAATGGAATGATGATCTGCCTTGAATGGAATTGTCTGCATAAGCGTGTTGTGACAGTGCTCACAGAACAAGCAATGAATCTCGACAGTGACATGTGTATAGGCATTGCCAAATGGAATATGGCGAAGTGTTCGAGTATGTGAAGACTTGATATGCATCTTCTTTCCACAGATCGGGCATCGGGCAGATGAGGTCATCTTCTGACAGGGCTGGAAGACTGTCGATGCGCTGATTCAGATCATGTCCATGTGAATGTTCGGGATGGGTAACAAGACTGTTCTGGGTAAAACCTGGCAGGTAAGAAGGTAAATAAACGAAACCTTCATAAGCAGGTGCTGCTTGAAAAGTAGAAGCTAAGTCGATAGGGTGCGTATTGGATCTCCTGTGTCTGGCGTGTCTTGGTCGACTCTTCCAGCATACGGGAGATCCTTTTTTACTTGTCATTTTTTTGGTTGTACTGGGGTGATCCCACACAAATTTTCAAAGAACCCATTTTTCGCTAAACAAGAACGACCTTAGGTTATCTGGATTGAAGGACTAAATGTAACGAGAAGGGTTCAATGCCTGCATTTACTCTTTCAATTCACCGCGAGAAAAAAAGTGGGGTCATCCACGCCTTATTGCTTGCGCAAGATCCATAGCTGCGGTATAAATAGAAGGCTGTTTTTCTTCTCCAGCAAAAAAACGCGAGAGAGAAAAACAGATCGTTCAGCTAATGTGAAAATATTTTAAAAATTCACAAATAATGCTTGCATCGCTTCGATGCCCGTGTTATTATAGTTGAGCGCTGAGGGGAATTGCTTCTCTCAGTCGTCAAATCACCTTTAGATATCGAAGAAAACAGCTTAAGTGAAAATCATAAAGAAAT